>JAKONB010000375.1 GCA_022702195.1 Beijerinckiaceae bacterium
CGCGGTCGAGGGCGCCGAGGAAGGCGGAGCGGTCGCTCTTGGAGAACGGCTTGGGGCCGCCGGTGATGGCACCGGCCTCGCGCAGCTCCTGCATCAGGTTGCGGGTGGCGAGCGCCATACCCACGGACGCGTCGGTGGGGATGGCGCTCGCCACCCGCAACCTGATGCAGGACCTGCGGGAGGCCGGGGCCATCACCGGGGGGCCGAAGCCGTTCTCGCCCCGCGACCGCTCCGCCTTCCTCGGCGCCCTCGACCGGACGATCATGCGGCTGAAGCGCGGCGGCTTCGGGTGAGACATTCGGTCGGTCGTGACGGATTCCCTCCCACCATTCCGGGGCGCTCGCCGAACCTGGCCGATCGAACCCGGCATCAGGTGAGATCCGGGCTTCCCGGATGCCCCGGCACATCGCGTGCGGCCCTCGCACGCCCGAGCGAATGCCTCACATTCGCCGGCTCCATCCCCCGCAGGCCAGCATCGATCAGATGTCGGAGTTTTGGTCCTGGTCGTGCCGATGGGCGTTCGTCTCGGAGGCACGCGCGCGCTTCACACGCTCGTCCATGGCCGCGATCGCCGCGTCGCGATCGCTCTGGCTCGGCTGGGGACGCCATGGCTTGGGCGACCCGACCCGCACCGAGATCGCACGGTTGAACCATCCGACCACGAGGATCGTCATGCGGTAACCGGGATCGGTCTGACCATTCCACGGGCTCCCATCCGCTTGGCAGGGCGGGTCGTAGAAGGCGGCGAGCGGAAGCCAACCGCCGAACAGCGGAAAGGTCTTGGAGCCAGGCCCGGACGGCGCGAGCTTGGCAGATGCCTGACGTGACGCGCCCCGCACGGAGCGCGGTCGATCCATCGACGACGCGGACATCGAGGCGTGGATTTCGCCGGAGCCACGCTCCGTCCCCGTCCCGCCACCGGTTGCCGGACTGACGTTCCCCGCGGACGGATGACGACCGGTTCTGTCCGACCGAGGCGAGGGTCGGTTCCGCCAGGATCCGAACTGGTCCATGCCCCACCCCGCCAGACCATAGGCCACTTGGAGCACGACGTAGCCGAGCATGGCCTGCCCCACGGCCGAAAGCAGCGGCGCGCCCAAGAGAACCATCGTCAAAACGCAGATCGGAACGAAGATCACGCCGACGACCGCCAGGAAGACCCAGTTTAGGAAGAACGTCGCAACGATCCCGCAGATCGCCATCACGAGAACGAACGACATCATTGGACTCTCGCTATCGTCGCAGAGCCACGACACAAGCGCGTCGTCGTCAGTGCGCCAAATCTGAAACAGGTCATCCCCATGGCTGACGTCGTAACCAGGAATGATATACCAAACGTGAAAATCGGCAATGGCACTTTTGGATCAGCAAACGGGCGGACGTGTTAATACAATTTAGCAGAATCGGAAGATATTTTGGCAATTAAACAAAAGCAACCGTAATGACCGTATATCAACCCGAGGATCCATGACTCAGCCAGGATGTTCCGGGCCATCTTCGGGAGTTTCGGAAAGCCGACTGGACGACCTCACGCACAACGCCGAAGGAACATCGTTCCACATGTCACGCCATGGCTGGCCTGACAAATTCGACCGCGTCCACGAAGGTTCGATGACTGATTTTCTACAATCGAACCATGAATATGCGTCGCTCGGTTGCGGCAGACCGGCCCGGGTGGGCGATCCGACGGCAGAGGTCTCGCAGGCACCGGACTTGTCCTCCCCGATCGGGCGATCCCATCGATCCCAACCATCGGTCGGGATCGATGCACCTCGCCATCAGATATGCCAAAGCATGTCCGACGCGACGGTATGGAACGTGGTGTCACCGTTCGAGTAGATCCCGGCGACCCCGTTGTTGTTCCACCCGGCGTGATTGATCGACGCCCCGCCAGAATAGGTGTGGCCGTCCAGCGTCATCTGGTGGACGTAGAGGTTGCGGTCGGTTGCGGCGGTTCCGGCGCTGGCATCGTCGAGGAAGCGCACAGCGATTTCATGAGCGCCAGCCCCGAACGGGCCGTTCAGGGTGATGTCTTCGGTCTGACCCGCCGCGTGGGACGCGCTCGTCGTCAGCGTGCCACCAATCTGCTTGCCGTCGACCAGGACGGCGAAGTGCGGGTTGCCCTTCCAGGAATCGCCCGACACCCGCAGCACCAGCGTGTCGGACAGCGCGGATGCGGCCTTTGTCGCCTCGACCACCGCGGGCGTATAGAACGTGGTGTCGCCATTCGAGTAGATCCCGGCGACGCCGTTGTTGTTCCACCCGGCATGGTTGACCGACGCCCCGCCGGAATAGGTCTGACCACCCAGCGTCATCTGGTGGACGTAGAGGTTGCGGTCGGTCGCGGCGGTTCCGGCGCTGGCATCGTCGAGGAAGCGCACCGCGATCGCGTGGGCGCCCGAGCCGAATGGACCGCTCAGGGTGATGTCCTCGGTCTGGCCCGCCGCATGGGATGCGCTCGTCGTCAGCGTCCCGCCGATCTGCTTGCCGTCGACCGTGACGGCGAAGTGCGGGTTGCCCTTCCAGGAATCGCCCGACACCCGCAGCACCAGCGTGTCGGCCGGGGTCGGCGCATAGCTGAGGAGGGTTCCGCCGGCCCCGTCGGACACGGCGTGAAAGGTTTGACCCGCGTAGTCTCCGGCAACGTGCAGGACCGCCATCGGCGTGCCGGTGGCCGCTTCCTTGACCACGAGCGTGCCGGTGCCCTGATTGAACGCCACGCTGGTATTCTGTCCAACGCCGCGCAGATCAATGGTATCGTTCCGGCCGAACTGCGCGATGATGTTGGCCAGTTGATGCCCTTCATCGAGGGCGGCCCTGTCGACGATGAGGGTCTGAGCCCCCTCGCCGAAGGTGATCGCCCCCTTGCCCGCCGCGCCGCGAGCGGCCAGCGCGATGCTGCCGGCGAGAAGGGCCGTGCCGCCCGAATAGCTGTTGGCATGATCGAGGATCAACGTCCCCGCGCCCGCCTTCTCGAGCAGGCCCGGGCCGGTTCCGGCCGTGTCGATGATTGCGCCCGTGAGCGTGGCAACCTCTCCCGCCCTCACCGAGAAGGTCGGATCTCCCGACAGCGCAATCGTGTTCGCCACCACATGATTGCCGATGAACGCGATCAAGTCTTCCCGCGCATAGGCCCAGGGCATCAGAGCATCGAGATGATCGGCATCGATCACCCGCGGTGCGCTACCGAAAACGCCTTTGTAAGCCGCCGCCGCGGCGGGATTCTGGCCGGAATCGAGCTTTCCGGCAAAGCCGGCATCGTTCGAATCCCAGTAATTCTCGAACACCATGTTGTGGCGGGAGATCCAATCGGCCATCGCCTTGATGAAAGGTGCCGAATCGTTGGTCTGGACGCCCCATTCCGAGATGGCGGTCGGCTTCCCGTGCGCCGCCGCGAAATCCTGCTGCCATTGCAGGCCATACGGGGCCTTGACCTTGTTCTGGAAGGCGAGTGCCGGATCCGCCGCATTGTAAGCCTTGTCGTAATACGTATCCATTCCGACGACATCGACATAGCGATTGCCCGGATAGGCCTTGGCCGGATCGATGGTGCTGCCGCCCTCATTCACGTCCCAGACGAACTTGAATTTGGTCGACACGCCCCGGAAGACATCGACGACCTCCTGGAAGGACTTGATGAAGGCCGCCTCGTGCCCCTGCGCGGCCCACGGCATCCAGCCGCCGTTGAACTCCCAGCCGAGCCGGATGTAGATGTTCCCGTCCTTGCTCGGGGTGGTCTGCGCCAGGGCTTTCGCGGCCGCCTGGAAATAGCTGTCATAGGCACCGGTCGCGACCTGCTCCAGGGACGTGCCCCAGACCGTCAGCGGCACCGACCAAATGCTCGGTATCCCCGCGGATTGCCAGCGCTGGACCTGCCACGGCACCGAACTCGCGAAAGCAGACCAACTGTCGTTGTTGATAAAGTTCAACACATTATCTGGAGCCTGCCCGGCCCACTTCGTGTAAGACGCGACCTTGCCCGGATCTTGTCCCTGGTAGATGCCGACCTGTACCATCCAACACACCCTTGATTCCGCTTCCCTGGGCGTCACACGAAAAGTTGAATGACCTGTTTAAATCCTTTCTCCCGGCAGCGGCAGGCCGGGCAAAACCGAGGTCGATAGACAGAAGTTACTTAATTCGACTGTCTCAAATCGAACGAAATGCCTCGCTATCGTCGACCCGCTCACCCGGCAGCGTGGCCCCTCCCCGCGCCTCCCCGGGGGACCAACCATCGAGCCCCCCGCCGGACGCGCGGCACGGTCGATCAGCCGGCCTCGACAGTATCGTCGCATCGCCCCCCATGACGAGAACCGGTCCGCAAACGAACGCGCCGTGATACCCGCCCCGGGCAGAACCATGCTTCGCCCGGACGATCTTGCAGAAACACCTGAGATGTTTGGGGATTCGACTGGCTCGAAACAGATCCTATCACGGAGCTTCAGGATTCATTAAATCTTTCTGTCGATGGCTTTGAGGTGCGCCAGAAAAGGGCGTGAAACGTAGACGTTCCTCTGAGTAGATCTGACAATGACACAGACGAGTGTTTACGTTGGCAACGATCCGGCCGATCTGACAGCCTATACGCGCTGGATGGGCAAGGCCCCGGATAACGTGCTCTTTTACTTAAACAACGATAGCTGGAAGGCTTTCGACAGTTCCATCGGCTGGGCCGTCAATCTGTGGAAACCCAGCAACGTCCCGGTGATCTGGTCGGTGCCCCTCACGGTCTGGGGCACGTCCCTCGAGCAGGTGGCGACAGGATCCTATAATGGCCATTTCCTGCAGGCGGCACAGGCCCTTGCTCAGTCCAAGCCGAGCAGCGACGGCAGCATCTACGTGCGGGTCGGTTGGGAGTTCAACGGATCCTGGATGCCCTGGGCGGCTCAGGGACACGAGACCGCCTTCATTCAATCCTTCCAGAATCTGGTCAACACCTTCCGGTCCGTCTCGACCCAGTTCAAGTTCGTCTGGGACGTGAATGCGGGCGGAAACTACGATCCCACCAAGGCCTACCCCGGCGACAAGTATGTCGATGTCGTCGGCATGGATGTCTACTATACGACCCAGTGGGATTCCGCCGATCCCCACGCGGCGTTCCTGAACAAAGTCAACCAGTCCTATGGCTTGCAATGGCAGCAGGACTTTGCGACCGCGCACGGCAAGGCGACGGCCATCTCGGAATGGGGAATCGCAACCAACCATTCCGGCCCGTACATCCAGGACATGGTCAAGTGGATGAGTGATCATCACATGACCTACGAGAGTTACTGGAATACAAATGCGGCCAATTATCCCGGTGAGATCGACAACGGTCAATACCCCACCTCAGCCGGAGTTTACAAAAGTGCCATTGGGGGGCTTCAGACCGTCATCAGCGAGCCTCAACCCGTGGAAAAACCCGCTCCGATCGCATCCGGGACGGGCTTGGTCGATGCAACGTACTATCTTGCGCACTCTCCCGATGTGGCGGCCGCCAAGGTCGATCCGGCGACCCACTATGATCAGTTCGGCTGGCAGGAAGGCCGCGATCCAGACGCGTTCTTCTTCACGACAGGCTATTTGGCGGCCAATCCGGATATCGCCAAAGCCGGCATGAATCCCGTGAAGCACTACTTGGAAACAGGCTGGAAGGAGGGGCGCGATCCGTCCGCCAACTTCGACAACGAGCTGTATCTGGCTCACAATCCGGACGTGAAGGCGGCGGGCCTGAACCCGCTCGCGCATTACCTCCAGTATGGTCAGGCGGAGGGGTTGCAGACCTTCACGGCCATTGGCAAGGCCTCGGATCTGGCGACGCATCCAGGCTTCGACGCGGAGTATTATCTCCTGGCCAACGCCGATGTGGCCAAGGCCGCACGCGCGGCGGGCGGGGACAGCTTCGCGTTCGCCTACCAGCACTACGAGAGCTTCGGCGTACAGGAGGGCCGCAATCCGAATGCGGTGTTCGATACGAAGGGGTATCTCGCCGCCTATGGGGATGTCAAAGCCGCCCATATCGATCCGCTGGCGCATTACGACATCTATGGCTGGAAGGAAGGCCGCGATCCCTCGGCCAGCTTCGACACCAAAGCGTATCTGTCGGCCAACCCCGACGTGAAAGCGGCCGGCATGGATCCGATGCTGCACTACCTGCAATACGGTGCCCTGGAGGGCCGCAGCGCCGTTGCCGATGGGCATTTTGGCTGACGTCCGAGCCAAGCCGAACTCCGCGCGTTCGAGGGGATCAAACGGAGTTCGTCAAACGGCCCGGACAGGCCGAGAACCGGCGGGGCAGCGATGCTCCGGCCGTTCTCGTTGTCGGGCAACCTCCTCGGGCCGAGCCGACCCGATGTTTGGATGACGCTCGGGTTCGGGAGCGGGCATCCGAGGCCGCCTCGGTCATGGCGCGCATCGATGCGTTTTCGGCCGATCCGTGCCGGCCCATCACCGCCGGTCTCACCCGATCCGGCCGCTTCCTTCGGGAGGATCGCGTTCGGCTCCGCTCGAGCGCCCCGCGGGAGTGGCTGATCCAGCCACAGCTTCGCTCCAGGCGGTGGCTGGATCAGCCAATCAGGCGGCCTCGCAATGGTCCGGCCGATCCTCGCCGCCCAGGGGAACGGGGACGGGCCGCTTGGGCGCCCGGTGCCGGTCGATGAAATGTGTGGCGTCCCGCAGTGTCAGCGGCTTGCTGAAGAGGTAGCCCTGCAACTCGTCGCACCCTTCGGCTTCCAGGATGGCGGCCTGCTCGGCCGTCTCCACGCCCTCCGCCAGCACGTCCATGTCGAGGGCCTTGCCCAGGCCCACCATGGCGCGCACGATGGCGATGCTGCCATCCTCGCGGGCCAGGTTGCGGACGAAGCACTGATCGATCTTCAGCTTGTCGAAGGGGAAGCGCCGCAGATAGCTCAGGCTCGAGTAACCGGTGCCGAAATCGTCCATCGAGATGCGCAGGCCGAGGGCGCGCAGGCGATGCAGGATGTCGAAGGTGGCCTCGTCGTCCTTGAGCAGCACGGATTCGGTGATCTCGAGTTCGAGGCGACCCGGCCGGAGGCCCGATTCGGCCAGGGCCTGCGCGACGTCCTGGACGAGGTCGCCCCGGGTGAACTGCACCGATGACAGGTTGACGGCGACCTTGATCGATGCGGGCCAGCCGGCCGCATCGGTGCAGGCCTTAGCCAGGGCCCAGGCCCCCATCGGACCGATCAGGCCGGTCTCCTCCGCGAGGGGAATGAACTCCGCCGGGCTAATCAATCCCTGCTGTGGGTGGCGCCAGCGCATCAGCGCCTCGAAGCCCGTCAGGGTTTGCGTGCGCGTCTCCATCAGCGGCTGGTAGTGGAGTTCGAACTGGGCCTCTGCGAGGGCGCGGCGCAGATCGACGGCGAGGCGGTGGCGCCGCTGGATCTGCGCGTCCATCGCCGGCGCGAAGACGCGCCAGGTTCCGCGTCCGGCCGCCTTGGCCTGGTAGAGGGCGACGTCCGCCCGGCGCAGCAGCGTGTCGCTCGTGACGCCGGGCTCTTCGGCCAGCGCGATCCCGATGCTGGTTCCGATCGCGATTCCCTGTCCCTGGATCTCGAAGGGGGCCTGCAGCACCTCGACGATCCGTGCCGCCAGGTCGTCGGCCCCGGTCGGCTGGTCCCGGCCAGCCTGCACGATCGCGAACTCGTCACCGCCGAGGCGCGCCACGAAATCCGTTCGCCGCACGGCGCCCTGGAGACGATCCGCGACGCGGCAGAGAAGTGCGTCACCGACCGGATGGCCGAACGTGTCGTTGATGAGTTTGAAACCGTCGAGATCGAGGTACAGGATGGCCGCTCGCTCGGCCTGCCCGGCGGCCGCCAGGGCGTTCTCGATGCGCTCGTGCAGCAGGGTCCGATTGGGAAGGCCGGTCAGGGCGTCGTGTCGCGCCATGTGGATGATCCGCGCTTCGCTGCGCTTGCGTTCGGTGATGTCCTCGTGCGTGCACAGCCAGCCGCCTTCCGGGATCGGAATATGGACCACTCCGATCGCCCGCCCGTCCGCCAGGTCCCAGGTGGTCGACAACGGGGACGCCGAGGGATTCCCGCCCGGGCCGGCCGGGTCCTCCGTCCCGCACCAGGGCAGCCGCGTCCCGGCATTCGCGCGCGCCAGGTAGGCCCGAATGGCGGACAACGCCGTTCCGGGGCAGCACAGATCCGGCGGCACCGCATGCATCTGCGCGTAATGGGCGTTCATGAGGATCAACCGCTCGTTCCGGTCGAACAGGCACAGGCCCTGGACCATGTTGTCGAGGGCGATGCCGAACTGGAGGTATTGCGCGCTGAGCGCCCGTTCCCCGCGCTCGCGCGCCTCCGCGGCGGCCCGCGCCGCCTCGGCCCGCGATAGCCTGTCCCGACCGCGGACCTGACGGACGCCAAGGGCAACGAGTCCCAGGATGCCCAGGTCGAGGAGCAGAGCGGCCAAGCCAAGTACGAAGGCCTGGCGCCGCCATTCCGCGAGGCAGGCCTCCGCCGTGCGGCTCACGCTGAGGATCACCGGATAGGTCGTCAGGTTGCGGGTCGCGACCAGCCGGTCCAGCCCGTCGATCGGACTGACGGTGCGGAGCATGCCGCCGCTCGCCTCCTTGCGGGCGATCAGGGGAGCCCCGGCCGTCTGGAAATCGCGCCCGATCGCATCCTCACGGTGGGGATGGCGCGCCATCAGCACGCCGTCCGTCCGGAACATCGAGATGACGTAATCGGCTTCCGGCGCGATGCGGCGGTACAGGTCCGTGAAGTATTGCAGTTCCACCGCCCCGAGGACGAGGCCGAGGAAGGCCCCATCGGGCGCGGAGATCTTCCGGGCGATGTAGAGGGTCCAGGCGCCGTCGCCCCGGTTGCGGAACGGCTTGCTGACGATCCGCTGCAGGGTCGGATCACCGGCGAGTTCGGAGAAATAGTCGCGGTCGGCGATGCTGACATCCGGGACGGGCCAATACCGCGTGAAGTTGCGCAACCGTCCGGCCGCATCGATGAGAGTGACCGCATTGACCTGCGGCAAGGCCGCCGTCCGAGCCTTGAGCGCCTCCTGCATCGACTGTCGCGAGACAAAGGCGATGAACTGTGCCTCGGTCGTGACCTCGGCCTGGCGGAGCTCCTCGATGACGCCATCCTGAACCAATTCGATGGCTTGCATCGCCCGATCCGCCTGGTCGGCGAGGACGATGGACAAACTCCGCAGGTTTTGCTCGCTGTCCACGATGGACTGGTTCTGCAGATCGCGGATGAACAGGATCGCCAGGACTGTGATGGCCGCCACCAGGACGAGGCCCGACACGACCAGGAAACTGATGGATCGTGCACGCAGAGTCCTGACGAGACGCGGTACAACCGCAAACATCCTTGGGACAACCAATGGAGGATTCGTCCTGATCTTCAATTTTAGAACCGTTCAGATCAGTGGCGAAAATGTATTAAGAGGTGGTCAAGCTTCGCTCCCCGAGAGTCCCTTCTGGAAGTTCATTCCGCAGCATCGCGTCCGCAGTAGAATTGATTTTTTGGGAGATTAAAGCGGCAGATCCGGCTGTCTCAGATAGACTATCATCCCTCGTCCGCGCAGTCCCAGGACCATGCCCAAGCGAAGGAATGCGCCACTTGTCTTCCGTGTGCTTCGCAAAGCTCGCAGCCCTCGCCGTTTCTGCCTGAAAGCAGAACAGTCCAGCGAAATTTTGCGAGAGACGCACGGGATCAACGGCGCGCCCACCGCGAAAACTCAGACAGGACCGCGATCTTCTCCAGCGTTTCCCTGGTACGTCGGGTCACGAAAAACGCGTATCTTTGCGGGCTTCCGTCTTGTCCTGCGCCGCGCCGGCTGCTGCTCGGGCGAAGAACGCGCCCATCCACCGACCGGCGGGAGATCGACCAGGCGCCGATCGCCAGAGGGGGGCGCCTTGGTCTACGCAGCGGCGCCCGGCGCCTGAAAGCTCTCGATGCCCTGCCGCTCCGGATTGATGGCGGCGAGCGCGCGCTTGGCCGCCTCGAGCGGGTGCTCGGATTCGATGCGCACCGAGGTCAGGTCCGGGCTCTTGTAGACGGTGACGATGGTGTCCATCACCTCGGTCAGGGTCGTGCGCTTGTCCTCGGGGGCGGCAATCAGGAGCTGCAGACCCCAGGCTTGATAGAGGTCGACCAGCGCTTGGGAATTGCGCACGTCGAGCTTGGAGAAGGCCTCGTCCAGGAGGCAGAGGCCGAGGCCGGGATTCTCGTCCCCCGGCCGGTCACCCGGGTAATAGGCGGATGCCAGCGAGGCGGCGATCGCCACGTAAAACGGCGCCTGGGCCTCGCCACCGGAACCGCGCAGAGCCCGGTTCGACATGGTGGTGCGGTTGCCGGCCCGGTCCCGCATCCCGATCTCGTAGACGAAGTAGTTGCGGTAATCGGCCAACCGCGCCGCGTTCTCGTCGCCGGCGATCAGCGCCGAGATTTCCTCGATGGCGGCGGCGAGCGGGCCTTCGGGGATCGCGCCGCCGCTGCCCGGCAGGATCGCCTGGGCGGCGTCGGGCGAGCGGGCCACTTCCGTGGCGAGCGCGTGGACGGCGGCGTAGCGCCGGTCCACGGCGGCCTCGAACGCGTAGGTCTGGCCCGTGAAGGTCTGGGAGGAGAGCCGCTCGTTGAGGGCGTCGAGGCGGGCCTGGACCCGCTCGAACTTGTCGGCGAGACGGGTCAGCAGATCCTCGACCATCAGGCGGCGCATCTCGCCTTCGGCCCGCACCGCTTGGTCGCGGTAGCGGCGCAATTCGTGGCCCGCCACCTCGTCGTGGGCGCGCTGCGCCCAGCCGTAGCCGAAGGAAGCCGGGGCGTCGCCACTGCCGAGGGGGTTGTCGATGCGCCATTGCACGCAATACTCGGCCAGATCGCGCTCGGCGGTGCGCCCCTGCGTGCGGGCCGTCTCGGTGGCCTCGCGGGCCGAGGCCTTCGCGGCATGAACCAAGCTCGCCAGTTCTTTCGCATCGAGACCGTGCAGGTCGGCCCGCGCCTTGGCCAGGGCCTTCGGGTCGAATCCCTCCGGCCGCACCAGCCGGATCCGCACGATGTCGCCGCCGGTCCAGCGGGCATAGGCGGTGCGGCGGGCATGGAGGGCAGCCCGTACCGCCTCCCGGGTGGCGACGACCTTGGCCTTGAGGCCCGCCTCCTCCCCCAGCAACGCGTCGCGCTTGGGCTCCAGCACCTGGACGAGTTCGGTGAGATAGGCCGAACGCTCCTTGGCGAGGTCCTTGATCTCGGCCTCCAGGGCACCGTTATCGGCCTTCGCCACGGTCTCGCGCTCGGTGATGAGACTGCGCTGGCGCCCCTCCAGGGCATC
>JAKONB010000388.1 GCA_022702195.1 Beijerinckiaceae bacterium
GGGGCGATGCTCGGCCTCGGCGTGCGCACCGCCGCCATCCGCAACCTCCACCGCCAGGGTCCGCTCGCCCAGACCTCCAACCAGCTCGATCTGGCGGTCAACGGACGCGGCTACTTCCAGATCACCAGCCCCACCGGCGAGATCAATTACACCCGCGCCGGCGCGTTCAACCGCAGCAGCACCGGCCAGATCGTGACGCTGGAGGGCTACGCCCTCGACCCGGCGATCACCATCCCGCAGGGGGCGGTGGACGTGACCATCAACCAGTCGGGTCAGGTCTACGCCAAGATCGACGGTCAGGTGGCGCAGCAGAATCTCGGCCAGATCACCATCGCGAACTTCGCCAACGATTCGGGCCTGGAGCCCCTCGGCAACGGCCTGTACCGCGAGACCCCGGCCTCGGGCACGGCGGTGACCGGCGTGCCGGGCGACCCGAGCTTCGGCAAGCTCCAGCAGGGTTACCTGGAAAGCTCCAACGTCGATCCCGTCAAGGAGATCACCAACATGATCACGGCCCAGCGCGCCTTCGAGATGAACTCGAAGGTGATCCAGGCCGCCGACGAGATGGCCGGCACGGTCTCCAAGGGAATCCGGTAGCAGGGCAATCCGGTCACGGGCCTCCGGCCGGCGACCTTCGTTCCACGCAACACGATCCCGCTCAGGCGGGCGGCGCGACGACCGCGGCGGGCTCCGGCGGCGGAGCGCGGCCGCTCGCCCCGCCGGGCACCACGCAAGGGCGCGACCATCATGGGCCTATCCACCTTCGCCGGGCGTCTCGCCGGCGGTGCCGTCGGCCTCCTCCTCGGCCTGACCGCCGCCGCCCAAGCCGCCGACCTGATGCTGCCGGTCCCCACCGTCACGATCTATCCGGGCGACACCATCAAGGAATCGATGCTGCGCCTCCAGGCCTATCCGGAGACCTTCCGGGCGCGCACCGCCGTGATCGACGCGCCCCTCGCGATCGCGGGGCGCGTCGCGCGGCGCATGCTGCTGCCGGGCGAGCCGGTGCCCGCCAACGCCGTCGACGACGCGCGCCTCGTGAGCCGGAACGTGGCGACCCAGATCGTGTTCGAGGAGAACGGCCTCTTCATCACGGCGGTGGGCACGCCGCTCCAGAACGGCGGTCTCGGCGAGGTGATCCGGGTCCGCAACGTCGACACCAACCGGATCATCCTCGGCACCGTCATGGCCGATGGCCGCATCCGCACCGGGGACAAGTGATGCGCCGCATCCTGGCCCTCCTGATGTCCCTCGTCCTGGCCCTGCCGGCCGCCGCGCAGGCCAACGGCACGCGGATCAAGGACATCGCCAATCTCAAGGGCGTGCGCGACAACCAACTCGTGGGCTACGGCCTCGTCACCGGCCTCCAGGGCACCGGCGACACCCTGCGCAACGCCCAGTTCACCGAGCAGTCGCTGCAATCGATGCTCGACCGCATGGGCATCAACGTCCGCGACGCCCGCCTGCGCACCCGCAACGTCGCCGCCGTGATGGTGACCGCCGACCTGCCCCCCTATACCGGCACCGGCTCGCGCATCGACGTCTCGGTGACTTCGCTCGGCGACGCCACCTCGCTCAAGGGCGGCACCCTGCTGATGACGCCGCTCATGGGCGGCGACAGCCTCGTCTACGCCGCAGCGCAGGGGCCGCTCGCCGTCTCGGGCTTCGTCGTGGCCGGACAGGCCGAGAGCCTGACCCAGGGCGTGCCCACCGCCGGGCGCATTCCCAACGGCGCGCTCATCGAGCGCGAGGTGCCGGGGACCTTCCGCGACCTGCCCGAACTGGTGTTCGAGCTGAAGAACCCCGACTTCAAGACCGCCACCATGGTGGCGGACGCGATCAACGCCTATTCCCTGCGCCGCTTCAACAAGCGGGTCGCCGCCCCGCGCGACCAGCGCTCGGTGGCTCTGCTGCGCCCCCACAACATCGCCTTGACCCGGTTCGTGGCGGAGGTCGGCGATCTCACCGTCTATCCCGACACCCCGGCCCGCGTGGTGGTCGACCAGCGCACCGGCACGGTGGTGATCGGCCGCAACGTCCAGATCTCCATGGTGGCGGTCACCCACAGCAACCTCACACTGCGCGTCACCGAGACGCCGGAGGTGTCCCAGCCCGCGCCGTTCTCCAACGGGCAGACCGTGGTGGTGCCCCGGACCGAGGTCTCGGCGACGGAAGGCGGCGGCCGTCTCGCCATCCTGGGCGGCTCCGATCTCCAGACCCTGGTGCGCGGCCTCAACCAGGTCGGGCTGAAGCCCAGCGACATCATCGCGATCCTGCAAGCGGTGAAGACCGCCGGTGCCCTCCAGGCGGAGCTCGTGGTCCAGTGAGCCGATCGAAGAGTTTGCGCCTGCCCGGCGAGTCGCCCCGGATGATCGTGTCGCGCCGCTCCCGCGGCGCCCCGTCCCAGACCCTGCTGCTGATGGGCCTGCGGGTGCTGATGCTCCTCGGGCTGCTGGCCCTGGTGCCGCTCTGCCTGGGTCCCGTGCGGGCCACGGAGGCGGGGTCCTCCCCGGGCCGTGGTCCCACCCGGATCTCGGGCCTCAATCCCGGCCCGTTCCCGAAGCCGGCGGCGCCGAGGGCGAAGGCCGATCCGGCCCCCCCGGTCGCCGAGGTCAAGCCGCCCGAGATCAAGCCGGCCGATCCCCAGCCGGCGGAGATCGTCCGCGTGGCCGAGGCCGTCACCCCGCCGGAGCCGGTCAAGCCGCCGGCTCCGAAGCCGTCGGCCTATTGCGCCAGCATCGCCGATGCCGCCGCCGATGCCCGCTTCGCCTGGCAGAAGGAGCAACTCGCCGCGCTGGAGAAGCAGGTCGAGGAGCGCATCGCCCAGCTCGAGGCCAAGCGCGCCGAGTACGAATCCTGGCTCGCCCGGCGCAACGCCTTCCTGTCCAAGGCCGACGAAGGGGTGGTGGCGATCTACACCAAGATGCGGGCGGATTCCGCCGCGCTCCAGCTCGCCAACATGCCCGACGAATCGGCCGCGGCGATCCTGACCAAGCTCAACGCCCGCACCGCCAGCGCGATCTTGAGCGAGATGGAGGCCGCCCGCGCGGCCCAGCTCGCCCGCCGGATGAGCGACGGCGGCAAAGCCGACCCGGGCAAAGACAAAGACACCGGCAAAGACGTGGGCAAGAAGGCCCGGGAAAGCGAGAAATCCTGATGATGGTCCCGACCACCCTGCGCGTCGGCCTCGTCCTGGGGGCGCTCGCCCCCGCGCTCGGCGCCTGCAACACGCCCATGACGCAATTGGCCCAGCCACCCGTCCTGACGCCCATCGGCACCGGGCTCGTGGCCCCGCGCGAGGCGCTGCCGACGAGCTTCGGCTCCCTCAACCGCCACACCTACCACTCGACCTGGTCGCCCTCGAGCGTCGATTTCTTCCAGGATCCGCGCGCCCGCAACGTCGGCGACGTGATCACCGTGAGCATCCTCATCGACGACAAGGCGCAGTTCGGCAATTCGAGCGACCGCTCGCGCAGCCAGAAGTCGAGCCTCGGCTTCGATTTCGGCTATGGCGTCTCGGCGCTCAAGGACACGGCCACCGCCGATGCCGGCATCCGCTCGGGCACCGAGACCAAGGGCGCGGGCAATATCGACCGCTCCGAGGTCCTGCGCCTGTCCGTGGCGGCGGTGGTCACCGAGCAGATGCCCAACGGCAACGTCCTCATCAGCGGCTCGCAGGAGGTGCGGGTCAACAACGAGGTCCGGGTCCTCAACGTGGCCGGCATCGTGCGGCCGCGCGACATCTCCCGCAAGAACACCATCGACTACGACAAGATCGCCGAGGCGCGCATCTCCTACGGCGGGCGCGGGCGCATCAGCGAGGTCCAGGGTCCGAGCGCCGGGCAGATGATCTTCGAGACCCTCGCGCCGTTCTGACGAACGCCCCTCTTCGGGAACCCAATCGATGGCGGCCAAGGACGACAAGACGGACGGCAAGAAGGGGGGCAAGGGCTGGATCGCCGCCCTCGCGCTCACCAGCCTCGTGGCCATCGGCACCGGCGGGGGGCTGGGCTTCTACCTCCTCTCCAGCGTGGAGAAGGCGGTGGACGTCAAGAAGAAGGACCAGGAGGACAAGGCCGTGAAGGTGTTGAAATACACCGGCGACCTGGCCCTGCGCAGCGTCGGCTCGGTGGTGACCAACCTCGCCGATTCGGGCGATGCCTGGGTCCGCCTCGAATCCTCGGTGGTGTTCAAGATCGGCGCCGTGCCCAATCCGGACGTGGCGCTGGCCGAGATCCGGGCCGACATCGTCGCCTATCTGCGCACCCTCTCCATGCGCCAGATCGAAGGGGCGAGCGGCCTCCAGCACCTGCGCGAGGATCTCAACGAGCGCGTCGCCCTGCGCACCAAGGGCCAGGTGCGCGAACTGATCGTCGAGATGCTGGTGGTGCAATGATGCCGACCGTCGAAAAGCCCATGATGCCGCATTCGGGCGCGTGCCCTGAGCCTCGCGATCCGTCCGGGGGAGGGGGGCGGTCGTGGCCGATCCGACGTCGCCTGCAATCGGCCGCCCCCCTGGCCCTGGCCCTCGTCGCAGCCCTCGCCTTCACCGGCGCGGCCTCCGCGCAATCCGCCACGGGCCTGCCGGCCCTCGATGCGCTCCTGCCCGCGGGCAACGGCGCGGCGAGCGGGCGGATCCTGCAACTGGTGGCCCTGCTCACGGTGCTGTCCCTGGCGCCGGGGCTCCTCGTGATGGTGACGAGCTTCACGCGGTTCGCCATCGCGTTCTCGTTCCTGCGCTCGGGCCTCGGCCTGCAATCGACGCCGGCCAACATCTTCCTCGTCAGCCTGTCCCTGTTCATGACCTTCTACGTCATGGCCCCGACCTTCGACCGGGCCTGGAACGAGGGGCTGAAGCCGCTCTCCGAGAATCGCATCGGCGAGGCGGAGGCGCTGCCCAAGATCGTCGACCCGTTCCGCGAGTTCATGACGGCGCAGGTGCGGCCCAAGGATCTCCAGACCTTCACGGACCTGGCGAGCCGCAATTTCCCCAAGGCCGAGGCCGGCGAGAAGGTCGACCTGCGCATCCTGATCCCGGCCTTCATGATCTCCGAATTGCGGCGCGGGTTCGAGATCGGGTTCCTGATCGTGCTGCCCTTCCTGGTGATCGACATGATCGTCTCCACGGTGGTGATGTCGATGGGCATGATGATGCTGCCGCCCACCGTGATCTCGCTGCCGTTCAAGGTGCTGTTCTTCATCCTCATCGATGGCTGGAACATGCTGGTGGGCGGGCTGGTGCGCTCGTTCTTCTGACGCGCCTCCACCGGAGCTGGGCGCGACCATGAGCGGCGCAATCTCCGCGCAAGGCAGGACAGCGAGAAGGCGCCGATCAGGTCGTGGACCTGAAGCGGAGCGCTTCCCCGAATGTCCGGTCTCCAACACGCCGAAAGGCTCTGGAACAACATCGTCGCGCTGGGAGGCCGGCGGATCGCCGCCCTCTCGCTCATCGGCGTGGTGGTCTTCCTCGCCGTGGGACTCGGGGCCTATTACCTCAGCCGCCCGGCCCAGGAGACGCTCTATACCGGCCTGAGCCGCGAGGATGTCGGGCGCATCGGCAGCGTGCTCAAGGACGCCAACATCCCCTTCGACGTGAGCGCCGACGGCGCCGCCGTCCTGGTTCCCTACGGCAACACCGCCCAGGCGCGCATGCTGCTCGCCGAGAAGGGCCTGCCGCAGAGTTCGAAGTCGGGCTACGAACTGTTCAACGATCTCGGGTCCCTGGGCATGACCTCGTTCATGCAGGAGGTCACCCGCGTCCGGGCGCTGGAGGGCGAGCTCTCCCGCACCATCCAGGGCATGAAGGGCGTCAAGGCCGCCCGCGTCCACATCGTGCTGCCCGACCGGGGCTCCTTCCGTCGCGACCAGCAGCCGCCCTCCGCCTCCGTGGTGGTGCGCACCGAGCCCGCCGACGACGTGAGCGGAGCGCAGGCGATCCGCCACCTCGTCGCCTCGGCCCTGCCCGGCATGAAGCCCGACCGCGTCACGGTGATCGGCTCGGACGGGGCGCTGCTGCTCTCGGGCGACGATTCCGCCGTCCAGCCCACCGGCAAGATGGCGAGCCTGGAGAAGAACGTCAGCCAGGAGGTGCAGGACAACATCCGCCGCACGCTGACCCCCTATCTCGGGCTGGGGAATTTCGAGATCAGCGTCGCCGCGCGCCTCAACACCGACAAGACGGTGCAGAACGAGACGATCTTCAACCCCGACCAGCGGGTCGAGCGCTCCACCCGCGCCGTGCGCGAGACCGAGAATTCGCAGAACCGCAAGACCGACCGTCCCACCACCGCCCAGCAGGCTTTGCCGGACCAGCGCACCCGCTCGGACGGCAACGATTCGGCCAGCAACGAGACGCAGAAGCGCGAGGACCTCACCAATTACGAGATCTCCTCCAAGACCATCCAGACGGTGAGCGACGGCTACGCCATCAAGCACATCTCGGTGGCGGTGCTGGTCAACCGCGCCCGCCTCGCTGCCCTGGCCGGCCCCGAGGCCAGCAAGGCCGCCATCGACGCGCAGGTGGCCGAGATCGAGCAGCTCGTCGGTTCCGCCGCAGGCTTCAGCAAGGAACGCGGCGACAACGTCAAGGTCGCCGCCGTCGGCTTCGTCAATGACGGCCAGCCGCTCGAGGCCGTGCCGCCGCTGAGCGTCATGGACGTGCTGATGCGCCAGTCGGCGACCCTCATCAACGCCGGCACCATCCTGCTCGTGGCGGGCCTGCTGATCTGGTTCGGCCTGCGCCCCGCCATGCGGGCCATCCTGGAGATCCCG
>JAKONB010000389.1 GCA_022702195.1 Beijerinckiaceae bacterium
GGCGAATTGGAGCGCAGGGAGCGGCTGGAGCAGCTGCGCGCCCTGGAGGCCGGGATGCGCATCGACGCGATGGTGGTGGACGACCTGCCGCTCGGCGTCGACACCCCGGCCGACCTGGAGCGCGCCCGCGCCCTCCTCACCGCGCGCCGCCTGAACTGGTCCCGCCACGCCCCGCGAAAAGACCGACCCGATGCCCCACCGCACCATCTCCTACCAGGGCGAGCCCGGCGCCAATTCGCACATCCTCTGCGCGCAGGCCTATCCCGACTGGACCGCTCTGCCCTGCCCGAGCTTCGAGGACGCGTTCGCGGCGGTGACGGACGGGCGGGCCAACCGGGCGATGATCCCCATCGAGAATTCCATCGCCGGGCGGGTGGCCGACATCCACCACCTCATCCCGACCTCGTCCCTGCACATCGTGGCCGAGCACTTCCTGCCGATCCATTTTCAGCTGATGGTGCTGCCGGGCACGCCGGTGGCGGCGCTCAAGACCGTGCACAGCCACGTCCACGCGCTGGGCCAGTGCCGCAAGATCATCCGCCGCCTCGGCCTCCGGGCGATCGTGGCCGGCGACACGGCGGGGGCGGCCCGCGAGGTCGCCGAGGCCGGCGATCCGAGCCGCGGTGCGCTCGCCCCGGCGCTCGCGGCGCAGGTCTACGGCCTCGAGATCGTCGCCCGCGACGTGGAGGACGAGAGCCACAACACCACGCGCTTCGTGGTGTTCGCCCCCGAGGCCGAGACGCCCGCCCCCGAGGCGGGACCTTCGGTGACGAGCTTCATCTTCCGGGTGCGCAACATCCCGGCGGCGCTCTACAAGGCGCTGGGGGGCTTTGCCACCAACGGCGTTAACATGTCGAAGCTCGAGAGCTACATGGTGGAGGGCCAGTTCTCGGCCACGCAGTTCTACGCCGAGGTGGACGGCCATCCCGACGAGCCCGGCCTCGCCCGCGCCTTCGACGAGCTCGGCTATTTCTCGCGGGAGGTGCGGATTCTCGGGACCTATCCGGCGCATCCGTTCCGGGTGGCGAGCCGCATCGCCGCCGAGTAGGGCCGCGACGATCCGGGCCGGAATCCACCGCTTTTCCGGCCCGAAACCGCTGTCGTTCCGGCGCGGATCGCCTAACCTGCGGATCATGACCGCACCGACCTCACCCGCCCGCGATCCCCGCCCCACACGCGACCGGCCCGACGACGACCCCTATCTCTGGCTGGAGGAGGTGGACGGCCAAGAGGCCCTCGCCTGGGTCGAGGCCCGGAACGCCGAGACCCTGGCGCGCTTCGCCGATGCCGCCGTGGCGCGCGACCGCGAGACGGTGCGGGCGATCCTCGACCGGCCCGACCGTATTCCCATGGTCGGGCGGCGCGGCGACCGCCTCTACAACGTCTGGAAGGACGCGCAGAATCCGCGCGGCCTGTGGCGCCGGACCGACGCGGCGAGCTACCGCGCCGGCCAGCCCGCCTGGGAGGTCTTGCTCGACCTCGACGCCCTGGCCACGCAGGAGGGCGAGGACTGGATCTGGGCCGGCGCCGACATGATCCCGCGGGACCGCGACCGGGCGCTGATCAAGCTCAGCCGCGGCGGCGGCGACGCCACGGTGCTTCGCGAATTCGACCTCACCACCCTGAGTTTCGTCGCCGACGGTTTCGTGCTGCCGGAAGCCAAGGGCGGCGCCACCTGGCTCGACCGGGACACGCTGCTGCTGTCGAGCGCCCTCGGCGCGGGCATGGCCACCCGCGCCGGCTATCCGCGCACGGTGCGGCTCTGGACGCGCGGCACCGATCCGCTCGCCGCGCCCGTCCTGTTCGAGACCGCGCCGGCGAACATGGGCGTCTGGGCCGGCGTCGAGCGGCATGACGGCCATGAGCGCATCGTCGTCGCCGAGCGCACCGGCTTCTTCGACGCCCTCATGCATCTGGGCGACCGGACCGGCCTCCACACCCGTCTCGACGTCCCGTCCGATGCCGAGATCCACCTGCATCGGGACGGTCTGGCGATCAGACCGCGCACGCCCTGGAACGTGGGCGGACGGACCTACGGCGCCGATACGGTGCTGGTGGCCCGCCTCTCGGCGTTTCTCGCGGGCGACCGCACCGTCACGGTGCTGTGGCAGCCGGGCGAGCGGACCGCGCTCCAGGACATTTTCTGGTCGAACGGCCGCCTCGTCATCGGCGTGCTCGACGATCTCGCGCCGGTCTTCGAGGTCCATGTCCCGGAGGGCGCCGGCTGGCGCCGCGAGACGCTTCCGGGCCTGCCCGGCGTCGGCAGCGTCTCGGTCTGGCCCCTGGACAACGACCCGGACGAGGCCGACGGCGAACTCCTCGCGGTGATCCAGGATCCGGTCACCCCGCCGACGCTGCTCGATATTCCGCCGGTGCTGGCCGCGCCGTCGGTCCTGCGCACGATGCCGTCCTCCTTCGACGCGACCGGGCTCACGGTGACGCGGCACGCGGCCATCTCGGAGGACGGGGAGCGGATTCCCTATGTCCAGGTGGGGCCGGCGGGGGAGACCGGCGAGGCGCCGGTGCATCTCTCCGCCTATGGCGGGTTCAAGGTCTCGGTGCTGCCCACCTACAAGGCGGTGCTGGGCAAGCTCTGGCTGGAGCCCGGCGGCACCGCCGTGGTGGCCAACATTCGCGGCGGCGGCGAGTACGGCACCCGCTGGCACGAGGCCGGGCGGCGCGAGGGCAAGGCCCTGGCGCACGCGGATTTCGCCGCCGTGGCCGCCGATCTGGTGGCGCGCGGCGTCACCCGGCCGGGGCGGATCGCCGCCGAGGGCGGCTCCAATGGCGGCCTGCTCATCGCCAACATGCTCACCCGCTACCCCGAGCGGTTCGGAGCCCTGTTCTGCACCATCCCGCTCATCGACATGCGCCGCTACGCCAAGCTGCTGGCCGGGTCGAGCTGGATCGCCGAGTACGGCGACCCGGACGATCCGGCGGATTGGCGCTTCCTCGGGGCGATCTCGGCCTATCACGTGGCCGAGGCCGGCCGCCCCTATCCGCCGATCCTGATCGCCACGAGCCGGCGCGACGACCGCGTCCATCCGGGCCATGCCCGCAAGATGGCGGCCAAGCTCCACGCCCTGGGCTACCCCGCCGCCTTCTACGAACCCGCCGCCGGCGGCCACGGCTACGGCAAGGACAGCGCCGAGACGGCCGCCTTCATGGCTCTGGGGTTCGGCTTCCTGCGGCAATCGATCGGGTGGCGGCCGGGCGCGGGCGACCGGGACGCGACCTGATCCGTCCGGTGACGCGCGCCCCCCGCCCCCGCGTCGGGGACGGGGGGCGCCTCGTGCGGCGTCTTTGTGCCCACCGTGGGACGGCCTGGTCGAGACAGATCCCACCTCCCACCCGGGAGAGAGTCGCGGTGCCACCTGTCTCCCGCCTGTCCGGGGGGCAGGCCCGCCCGCGGGGGGATCGAACCGGTGGGCCGAGAACGGCACGAGACCGGATCCGGTTGATCCGTCCGGTCTGTCGCGGGCGCGGATCCTCTCTCCTGGAAGGAGAGGGACAGGGTGAGGGGGGTGACCTTTTCGGATGGGGCACATTCCTCACCCCACCCCTCTCCCGAACGGGAGGGGGGCTGTCGCGACCCTGACCACCGAGGCGATCAAGCGAAAGCCGGATGAGGACAGGCGGAGGGCCACGCCGATACCGACCGGGACGCGGTCCAGGCCTCGACCTTGACGCGCGATAGGGCATCGTCCCGAAAGGCGGTCTCCGCCGTTCGGAGAGAGACGATGCACAATCGAGAATCGCGAGCATTCCCCCAAATGCGCTGTCCTCGACGATGCTCGGGCCACCGGAAGCCCGCACCGGGTGGTGAGGAGATCCTTGCATCGTGCCCATTCCCATGAAGAGAGACGCCGCGATCGGTGTCGGACTCGCCTTCGTCGCCGGCTTCGTCGACACCGCCGCCTTCATCACCCTGACCGGCCTGTTCACGGCCCACGTCACCGGTAACTTCGTGCTGATCGGCGCGGAGTTGATCTCGACCTCGACCGGCGTCCTCGCCAAGCTGCTGGCCCTGCCGATGTTCATCCTGGCCGTGGCTGTCACGCGCCTGATCGCCCTGGCCCTGGAGCGGAGGGGAGCGGCGCCGCTGCGCCCGCTGCTGGCGCTCGAGGCCACCGTGCTGATCGCTTTTGCGGTCATGGGCGCCGCCCTGTCGCCGCTCGGCGCGCCGGACGGCGCGAAGGCGATCGGTGTCGGGATGCTCGGGGTTGCCGCGATGGGCATCCAGAACGGCATCGGGCGTCTGGTGATCGGCCATCTGGCGGCGACGACGGTGATGACCGTGAACGTCACGCAGGCCGTGATCGACCTCACCGACCGCTTGTGCGGTGCGCGGCTCGGTGATCAGGTCCGCACCCGCCTGCGGCGCACGCTGTCCGCCGTGCTGGCCTTCGCGGCGGGCGCCCTGGCCGGGGCATTCGGGGTGGCCGCCCTGTCCTTCTGGTGTGTGCTCGTGCCGGCCTTCATCCTCGTCGGATTGGCGATCGCTCCCGACCGGGCATCGGCGGCGTGACCGCCCGCCCGAGGGTGAACGCGGCCCGTCGGAAGGGATTCCCGGTCCTGCACGTCGATCCCCGATCGCCGCCGCCCGAGGCTACTCGCGCTTGATGATGCGATCCACGATGAGGTCGGACCAGAAGCCCGGACGGAAATCGCGCCTGAGCGCCTCCGGGTCGTAGACGGTCTCGACCCAGGTGAGGAAATCGAGCCCGCGCGCCTCGCCCTCGCGCAGGTAGGTGTCGAAGAAGGCGTCGAGGATGCCGGTCTTGGCGAAGCGGAAATGGCCGTAGCGGGCCGAAAGCTGGCCCATCGCTTCGCGCACCGGGCGGTTCTCGTGCAGGATGAGGTAGAGCACCGCCCCGAGGCCGGCCCGATCCGCCCCCGACTTGCAATGCATCATCGCCGGGTAGTCGATCGTCGCGAAGAACGCCTTGGCGGCCAGGATCGTCTCGCGGGAGGGGGCTTCGCGGGAGCGCAGCACGAACTCCACCAGCCGCAGGCCCTCGCGCTCGCAAGCCTCGCGCTGCAAGGGCCAGGAGCCGTGCTCGCGCCCGCCGCGCAGGGAGATGATCGTGCGCACCCCCTGGCGCCGGAACCAGGCGAGCTGCTGGGGGCTCGGCTGCGCCGAGCGCCACAGCTTGCCCGGACCGACCAGATGCCGGTTGAGATAGACCAGCCGGAAGAGGCCGTGGTCCATCAGCAGCATGTTCGCCCACGCCTTGGCCCGCGAGACCGGCCCGACGATCGGCCGCTCGAACCGGGCGATGCGCGCCATGCGCCGCGCGTAGCGGGTCTCGGGTTTCAGGAAGCGGTTGAACACGGGCACTCTGGGCGGAAGGCGGGGCGGCCACGGTGAGGCGGCAGCGTGTGCCGGGCTCTAACAGCCGGGGCAGGCCGCCGCAAACCTGTGAATCGACGACGCACCCCCCGGCTTCGGCATCGCCTTTGCCTTGTCTCCGCCCGGATCGTCGCATCCGATACGGTTTCGAGACCTGTTTCCAGAGTTGGACGTTTACGCAAGCCGGCCATCAGCCATCCGTCACCATCGAGCGCGGGGACCCGTCATGAGCACGAGCACCACCTGTATTCGTCGCGCCCGCAGCACCGATGTCGACATCCTCGCCGACGTGTTCGACGAGACCTGGCGCGAGGCGTATCGCGGCATCATCCCCGGTGTGTCGCTGGAGCGGATGATCGCGCAGCGCAGTTCGCAATGGTGGCTCGGCGCCACCCAGCGCCGGCGGCCCCTCGTCGTGTGCGAGACCGCCGACACCGTGGTGGGCTACGCGGTCTACGGGCCGGCCCGCGCCCGGACCCTGGAGGCGGCGGGGGAGATCGACGAACTCTACATCCTGCCGGCCTATCAGGGGCTCGGCCTCGGGCGGCGCCTGTTCCACGCGGTGTGCAACGACATGCACGATCACGGCCTCGCCCGGATCGGCGTCTGGGCCCTGGAGGAGAACGACCGCGCCTGCGCCTTCTATGCCGGGCTCGGCGGCGTGCCCGCCGGGCGCTCCGTCGACCGGATCGCCGGATCGACCCTGCCCAAGGTCGGCTTCCGGTTCGGGTGAGCCGGCCCCTCGCGCCGGGCCTTCCCCGTCCCCATTGTCTCGCCGTGAGGCCGGGCCGTCCGGCCCTCGCGGCGGAAGGGATGCGATGACGATCAGGCCGGAAGAGTGGGATGCGCGGGTGGCGCGTCTCAGCGAGAAGCTGCCGACGCGGCTTCAGAAAGCGGTGGCGTGGCTGCGCGAGCCGTCCCGCCTGTGGATCCGGCTCGGCGCGTCCGTCCTGCTGATCCTGGGCGGCATCTTCTCGATCCTGCCGGTGCTGGGCCTGTGGATGCTGCCGCTGGGCCTCGCCCTGCTGGCGCAGGACGTGCCGGGCCTCAAGGTGCCGCTGGAGCGGGCCGCCCGCTGGATCGAGCGCATGGCGGCCCGGGTCGCGGCGGCGTGGCGCCGGCGCTTCGGCTGATCGGCTGATCCGGTTTCGGCGTGATCCCTTCGGTGGTCACGGTCGCGACACGCCCCCTCTCCCCTTCGGGATAAGGGACCCGCGCTCGCGACGGACCGAACGACGCGACCGGAGCCGGTCTGACGGGCGGCGCCGCGCGGCGGTGCACGACATTTTCACGCAAACGTCGCGGTCGGTGGTGCGTGCCGATTTCCTTCATGCCGATTGGGCTTTAAGAGACGCCCAACGGGGCCGGAGGGTCCGCGGCGTGGGAGATAGGGCACATGATCATCGACGCGGTCTCGATCGGCAAGAATCCACCTCACGACGTCAACGTCATCATCGAGGTTCCGCTTGGTGGTGAGCCGATCAAGTACGAGATGGACAAGGATGCGGGCGCCCTCGTGGTCGATCGCTTCCTCTATACGGCGATGCATTACCCGGGCAATTACGGCTTCATTCCCCACACCCTGTCGGGCGATGGCGATCCGTGCGACGTGCTCGTGGCCAATACCCGCGCCGTGGCGCCGGGCGCGATCATGAGCGTGCGCCCCGTGGGCGTCCTCGTGATGGAGGACAATGCCGGCGAGGACGAGAAGATCATCGCCGT
>JAKONB010000416.1 GCA_022702195.1 Beijerinckiaceae bacterium
TCCTCAGCGCCGCCGAAGACGTGCAGGAAGCCGCCTGGACCCTGCGCGAATCGGGCTCCGATCCCACCCTGTGCGATGCGCTGGACCAGCGCGCCACGGAGATCTACACGGCCTGCTCGTTCCAGGATCTCACGGCCCAGCGCACGGCGCGGATCATCCACACGCTGCGCTACCTCGAGAAGCGCCTCGCCGCGATGATGTCGGTCTGGGGCGACGCCCTCGAGCCGGTTCCGACGGCCCCGGGGGAGGCGTCCGGCGCGCCCACCGAACTCTGCCAGACCGATGTCGATCGCTTCATCGACATGGAGGCGGGCGAGGCCTCGGCGGCGGAGGCCGATGGCCGAATGGAGGAAACGATCGCGCCCGAACTGTCCGAAGCGGTCGAGGCACCGGAGGCGGCGGAGGTGATCGAAACCGCCGCGATGCCGCAACCCGAGCCCGTTCCGGGCGACGAACCTGCATCGAAGGACGGGGCCGAGCCCGGTGCGGAGACCGAGGCGGCGATGGATCGGGAGGCCGCCACGGCCCCGGACGGCATCGTCGCGCCGGCTGCGGTGGAGAAGACCGAGATCGCCGAGGCCTTCGCGGATATCGACCGCCTCAGCGACGAGGAGAAGCGCGCCCTCTTCTCCTGATTCCGACGTGAGGCCGGCCCGACGACCCCGAACGCGAATCCACGGTCGCGATCGCGCGCGGCCTGCTACAAGCGATCCATGGCCCTCCATCTACTGAAGCTGTGCGTCGGTCCCGCCACGGTCGCGGACCTCGAAGAGCGCATCGCCCGAAACCGCGACGACGCCCTGCGTCAGGGGCGCGATCCCACCCCGTTCCACATCACCCGGATGGTGCCGACCCGGGCGGCGGAGATCGCCGGGCGGGGGTCGATCTACTGGGTGATCAAGGGAGCCCTGCTGTGCCGGCAGGGGATCGTCGCCATCGAGCCGTTCACCGATGCAGACGGAATTGGCCGCTGCCGCCTGAGGCTCGATCCGGCGGTGCGGGCGGTCTCGCCGCGCCCGTGCCGGCCGTTCCAGGGCTGGCGCTACCTGAAGGCCGAAGACGCCCCGGCCGATCTCGATGCCGGGACCGCCGGCAGCCTCGCCGAGATGCCCGAAGCCCTCCGGCGCGAACTGGCGAGCCTCGGCCTGATCTGAGCCGCACCGCGTGTTGCGCCACACAGCATCCCTCGATCTGCGGCTGAGACCCGCTCCCAAACGGGATTGGGGACCCGTTTCGGCTGCGATGACCGGAGTGATCGCGCGAAAGCCGTCTGCGCTCGCTGAACGCCGCGCCCCCGAGGAGCGCGGCGTGACGGTTCCTATGCGCCGTCGAAGCGGCCGCTGGCATGGGCCAGCATCGTGTAGACCTTGCCCGTCTCCGAGGTGAGGTAGGCATCCGCCCGCGACGAGTCGCGGTCGTTCTTGGAGACGTCGCCGAGCAGCCGCTCGAACTCGCCGACGTAGCGGTCCACGGTCCGCCGGAACTCGGCGTCCCCGGCGTAGCGGCGCTGCACCTCCGCGAAGGTCTGGCGGCCCTGAGGGGTGTAGATCCGGCGGTCGAACAGGTTCGGCTCGCCGCGGCGGTAGCGTTCCCAGAGGTCCACGGCGGTCTGGTGATCGATCATCTTGGCGATATCCGCCGAGATGGATTCCAGCGCCGTCCGTCCCCGCTCGGCCGCGGCCTTTCCGGCCTCGGATTTCGCGGGGGGCTCGGCCTTCGCCGGAGCCTGCGCGGGCTCGTCGTCCAGGGAGGCGCGGCTCAGCAGATCGGACAGCCAGCCGCGCTCGGCCCCGTCCCGCTTCTGACCCGCCGCCGGACGGGGCGCCTCGCCGGTGCGCACGGGAGCCGCCCCGGTCCGAGCGGCCGGCGCCGGAATGACCGTCATGGTTTGTGCGGGCTTCGTCGGGGCGGGCTTGGTCTGGGCCGGCTGGACCGAGGCGGGCTGGACCGAGGCGGGCTTGACCGGTGCCTGTGCAGGCGTCGGGGCAGGGGACACCTTGGCGGCCGGGGCGGGGGCCGTCGGCGTGACCGGGGCCGCCTGCGGAGCGGGCGCGCCCGCCGTCGAAGCCGCGCTGGCATCGACGCTCCGTCCCGACTGGGCGACGAGCGAGGACAGCTCGTTCAGCGCCTTGATCTGGTCCGAGACCACCCGGCGCATCTCGCCGGTGGCGTCCTGCGTCTCGCGCGGGATCTCGAGGATGCCGCGTTGCAGTTCGGTCCGCGTGGCGTCGAGTTCGCGGCGGATCTCCACCGCCATCTCCCGCATGCCCTGCACCGATTCCGTGAACCGGTTCGAGGCGGCCCCCAGCACCGACATCATCTGCTGCGATGCGCCCTCGATGGCGGCGCGCACGGATTGCGTCGTGCGCTCCCCGGCGCTGTCGGCCCCGGATTGCAGCCCATCGAACGCCGCCGCCACCGTCGAGCCGGCGCCCTTGGCCACGTCGGTGAGGGTCTGGCCGAGGGCGCGGGCGCGCTCTTCGGCCCCCCGCAGGGTCTCGGCGATCATCGCGTCGAAACGGGCGGTCTGAGCCTCGAGATCGGCCGAGCGCTCCTCGATCCGCGCGAGGACGCCGGCAACGGCCTCCTCACGGGCGACCAGCAGGTGCGAGAGGCGGCCCTCGACGGTTTCCAGGGCGCCGGCGGCCTGAACCAGGGTGCCCGCATGGAGGCGCCCGACCTCGCCGAGCGCACGGCCGCGTTCGTCGAGGGAGGCGGCCAGAGCAGCGGCATCGCGCAGCGTGCCCTCGGCCACGCTCTTGAGCACGCCGACCTGATCGGCGACGCCGCGGCTCGCCCGGTCGGTCTCGCCGGCGATGCCGTCGAGGGCCGCACGGACCTGGTCCAGGCGGTCGCCGAGACCGGATTCGACGGCACCGAGCGTGTCGGTGGCCCCCGCGATGAGGTCGCGCAGGGCGACATTCGCGCCGTCCACGCGGGCGAGCACGTCACCCAGCTCGTGGCGAAGATGATCGTTCGCGGCGTTGAGCGTGGCGATGGCGCGGGAGGCACCGGTATCCACCGCGGTGACCAGCGCCTCCGCCGAAGCGCGCGACTGGGCCGCGAGCGCATCGGTGCGCTGGCGAATCGCCTCCAGCAGGGGTTCGCCCGTCTCGCGCAGGGCGGCCTCGATGGCCTGACCCCGGGCGTTCAGCGCCTCCACGAGGGCAGCGGCCGGCCCGTCGACGAGCGCGCGCAGACGATCCGAATGCGAGCCCAGGGTCTCGACCTGCGCGCTCAGCGTCTCGACCACGTTGCGGCCGTGCCCGCCGAGGGACTCGACCAGGGCGCCCCCATGCTCCTCGATGGCCCGGGTGATGCCCTGGGCGCTCTCCGCGAGGCGAACGGCCAGGGATTGGCCCCGCCCTTCGATCAGGGTGGCCAGTGCGGTGGACCGGCGGTCGAACGCCTCGGTCATCGCCTGGTTGCGGGTGTCGAGC
>JAKONB010000420.1 GCA_022702195.1 Beijerinckiaceae bacterium
CATGATCGGCCCTGCATTCTTCAACCTCCCATTCCTCAAAAAGGAGCCGCTGTCGGATCGGATGGCATACGTGTGGGTCAGTGCGCATGGGCCTCTGAAATTGGAGGTCCGTCGCTTCGCCCGCGAATGGCGCTGGCCCAAAAGCCGTGCCTACCGGTTCGTTCGCCGGATGCTTGCCTGCGGGCTGTTCATCCAGCGCGGCGCCGAAATTCATGCGTCGCAGCCGCGTGAGGCGGTGCCGCCGGCCGGTTACGTCGTCGGCGAAAGCTGGGAGTCGCTCCGTCTTCGCGTGTTCGTCCGCGACGGGTTTGCCTGCACCTACTGCGGATCCAAGCGGAATCTGCATTGCGACCACATCGTGCCGCGCGCGCGCGGTGGCCTCGACGTCGACACCAACCTCACGACCGCCTGTCGTCCCTGCAACTTATCCAAAGCAGCCAAGCTGCTTGAGGAATGGCTATAATGGCCGACTTCCCATGCCTTCCGATGTATACGGACGCTTTTGTGTCCGATACGACCCACCTATCGGCGTTGGAAACTGGAGCTTATCTCATGCTCCTGTTTACCGCATGGCGGACCCCAGCCTGTAGTCTCCCGGACCAGGATGAGAAGCTGGCCCGGTGGGCGCGCGTCGATCTCCGGACATGGCGGCGGATCAAGCCGACCGTGATGTCGTTTTGGACCCTTCACGACGGGGTTTTCACGCAGAAGCGCCTGACAGCTACACGCGATGGCGTGAGCAGACGTGCGCATGCCGCGCGTGAGAACGGGACGGGCGGTGGCCGTCCTAAGTCGTTGAAATATCAACAGCCGTCGAACCCATTGGGTTCGGACGGGGATAGCGAAACGAAAGCTACCAAAACCAAAACCAAAACCAACAACGTAACCCCCCTCCACCCGGGCGCACCGGCGCCTCGAGTCGAGGCAACCACGCTTGATCCGTCGTGGTGTTTGGATCGCGCCTTGAGCGACGCGGCCATCGCCGAGGGCTTGCCGCGCGATCAACTGACCTACGAGGCCGCCCAGTTCCGGGATTGGCACCTCGATAAGGGGACAGTGTCGTTCGACTGGGGCGCCTCATGGCGCCGCTGGTGCCGCAACGCCCAGCGGCCGCCACGTGATGGGGGCCGGCCGCCGCCGGGCCGGCCCCGGTCGTCCAGTGAGCCAGCCGCCACCGGCCAAGCTGCTCGTTTTGAGGAACTCCACCGCCTAGCCCAGGAAGGATCAAGCCATGAACCAGAGCAGTCTTCCGCAGACGTCATCACCATCGACGCCGATGACGATCACCCGGGCGGAGGCGGAGGCCCAGATCGAGACATTTCATGGCAGGCTGGATCCGGTCGACGGCCAACCGATGCAATTCTGCGTCTCGCGCAACGTGGCACCGTCGATCATCGAGCGGCGGCAGCTCTCCGCCGTCGCAAGCCGGCTTGAGCGAGACGTCGCCCCTTACGAGGATCCGATCCTCGTCGAGGCTGCGATCTCCCGGTTCTTGATCGGGTTCGACAAGGGACGGGGCGCATCCGACCTCAACACCAAGATGCTGAATCAGGAGTTCGTTCTCGCGGTACGGCGGAAGCCATACACCAAGCCGGCGACATACCTCCCCCTCTGGGCCATCGAGGCCGCCATTGATCGGTACCGTTCCGCCGAGACGCTGCTGCCCTGGGATCCTGAATTCCGGCCTAACCCCGGTCAGTTCGCCCTTGAGGTCAAGGAGGGCATGGTTGCGACGAACGCCAAGCTCGTTCGTGTCCGCCGTGTTCTGAATGCCATCGTCTACGATCCAACGCCGATTGAACTTCGCAACCCGGAATCTGAGGATCAGCGAGGCAAGATCGTACAGGATGCGATCGCGCGTGCGGGGCTGGACCCCGGCGTGCACCCCGGGCTCCATGAGCGCTCGAGGTTCGAGAACGAGGATAGTGCCCGCATCCTCGCCGATCTTGACGCGACCACTAAGGCTTGGCGCGCCGATGTCCCGGCCAACGGCATGGATCAGCCCGGGGCGGCCGCGTGATGGCCACCACCCGTCTCACCTCAGCGAGAGAGGCCGCCAGTATCCTGATCTGGACGTCACTCGCCGGCCTGAACCTCGTCGACGTCGTGTTCCGCGGCGGCCGATATGCCGGGGTCTCGATTGCGGCCGCCATGGTCACGGCCCTGGTCGCCGCCTCGCTCATCCGGCGCGGGCCGCCCCGGCCCGCCCGTCCGCTATTTAACACACGGGTGGACTTTCCCACGCGTGCAACCGTGGGGGATCGGGTATGATGCAGTACGGGCTGACCCATGAACAAGCACGGTGCCTTGAGGTGATCCGAGCGTTTTTGATCCGGGGCTTGTCGCCGTCCTATGACGAGGTCCGAGCCGTCCTCGGGCTCCAGTCCAAGGCTGGCGTCAACCGGCTGGTGGTGGCGCTCGAGGAACGGGGGTTCCTTGCCCGGTTGCCGGGCCGGGCCCGCTCGCTACGGCTGGTGGATGCGGTGCCGCCGCCGTCAGTTGCGCCGGCCCCGGTGGCTTGGATGGCGGCGGGGGGCGCGCATCGTTCCGTCTTCGCCGTTGAGGACGCGTGCCGGACGTTCGTGTCCGAGTTCGGCGGCCGTGTCGTCCCGCTCTACGAGCACCCGCCCATCCCCGACGGCATTGT
>JAKONB010000421.1 GCA_022702195.1 Beijerinckiaceae bacterium
TATCGAGAACGGCCTCGTGGCGATCCCCAAGACCCAGACGCCCGCGCGCATCGCCGAGAATCGCGACGTGTTCGGCTTCGCGCTCGGCGCCGAGGATCACGACGCCCTGTCGCGCCTCGACCGGGCCGATGGGCGCATCGGCCCCGATCCGGTGAGCTTCGGCTGAATGGCGCGCGTGTTCAGGACGAATGCGTGAGGGTGATCTCGCGGGGCGGGATCAGGCCGGCCTTGCGCTCCAGCAGGGTCGGCGGCGGAACCGGGGCCGAGATGGTGCAGACCACGCCGGTCTGCGCGTAGAGAAGCTGCACCTCGCCGTCGAGGTCGCGGGCGAGGCTGCGCTCGATCAGCCGGGAGCCGAACCCGGTCCGGGTCGGCGGCGTCACCGGGGGGCCGCCCCGCTCGGTCCAGGCCAGGGAGAGCCGGGTCTCGGCTCCGCGCTCCACCGACCAGGCGATGGTGACGGTTCCGCCCTCCCGCGACAGGGCGCCGTACTTCACGGCGTTGGTGCCGAGTTCGTGCAGCGCCATGGCGATGGAGAGCGCGACGCGGGGCGGCAGGCGCAGGGGCGGACCCGACGCGACGAAGCGGGACGGCTGTCCGTCGGTGGTGTCGAGGGGGGCGGTGGCGTCCGCCACCACGGTGCCCAATTCGGCCCCGTCCCAATTCTCGCGGGTGAGCACGTCGTGCACCCGGGCCAGGGCGAGCAGGCGGGCCTCGAAGGCCGCGCGCGCCGCGACCGCCTCGTGGCCTTCGAGCCGGCGCAGGGATTGCCCGGCGATGGATTGCACCGTGGCCAGGGTGTTCTTCACCCGGTGGTTCAGTTCGTGGATGAGGAGGAGCAGGTGTTCCTCCGCCCGCTTGGCGTCGGTCACGTCGACGTTGCAGCCGGTATAGCCGAGGAACGCCCCGGTATCGTCCCGGCGCGGCACGCCCTCGCAGCGCAGCCAGCGCACGACGCCGTCCCGGTCGATGACCCGCAATTCGGCCCGGAACGGCAGCCGGTCGGCGAAGGCCTGGCCGAACAGGCTGGAGAAGGCCCCCAGATCCTCCGGGTGGATGATCCGGTGCCAGGCATCGCCGCGCAGCGACGCGGCGCTGGCCCCGAACATGTGCTCGAAATGCATGTTGGCGAAGCTGATCTCGGCGTTCTCGTCGGTCATCCAGATCAGGGCCGGCGCCGAATCGGCCATGTGGCGGAACCGCGCCTCGCTCTCCCGCAGGGCCGAGACGCCGCGCTCGGTCTCCGCCAGGGCGCGGTCGCGCTCGGCCTCGCGGATCCGCAGCCGTTCCGAGGCATCGGCCAGAACGTCGCCGAGCCGGCTGATCTCGTGGATCGGGGAGGTGATGCGGGGAATCGCCTCGCCGCGGGCCAGGGCCGGGCCGGTGGCGGCCAGCCTCCGCAGGGGCCGCGACACGCGGGACCACAGCGACACGGCCAGGATCGAGGAGGTGGCCAGGACGAGGAGGCCGAAGCCGCAGAAGGCCCAGATCCATCGGCGCAGGCCCGCTTCCACGAGGGCCTGCGGGATCACCGCCGCCACGGTCCAGCCGGTGAGGCGCGAGCGCGCCTCCACCACGGTCACCGGCCGCAGCGACCGGTCCTTGCCCTCCCAGACCTCCGGCATGTCGGTCTGACGCTGGTGCAGGGTGGCGAGACGCGGCTGGCCGATGACGCCGTCCACCGCCGGCAGGCGGGCCAGCACCAGCCCGTCGCGGTCGGAGATGCCGGTCATCCACCCCTTGACGTGCTCGCGCGCCAGGATGGCGTCGAGCCGGTTCACCGGGGCGGTGAAGCTGAGGATGTAGCCGACCTCGCCCTCGTTCTGCACCGGCACGGCGATGGCGTAGCTCGCCCCGTCGGACGTGGTGCCGCGGATGATGCCCGACACCATGGCGCGCTGCGTGCCGGCGGCGATCTCCCGGTCGAAGGGCAGGGCCATGCGCGGCAGGGGCGCCCCCGGCGGAACCGCGGTGTTCACCACCTCCTGGCCGTCGGGACGGCGCAGGAGAAGGTCGAGCCCCACCGCGTCGCGCACGAGGCGGGCCTGCGCCTCGAAGCTGTCGACGTCCGCATCCCTGAGCCGGGGCGAGGTCGCCAGCGTCTGCAGCACCGAGACGAGCCCGGCCGTATCCCGGTCCAGGGAGAGCGCGATGCCGCGCACGTTCTCGCGCGCATCCTGCTCGAAGCGCGCCCGCTCGGTCCCGGCATAGCGCACGAGGAGGATGGCGGTGAACAGGAGCCCCGGCCCGATGAGCGCGATCACCAGGACGATGAGGTAGAGCTGCGTCGAGAATCCGCGCTGGCGCTGCCGGGTGATCGCGCGGCCGAGGCGCGTGGCGCGCCAGCGCTTGCCCCATCCGCGGCTGGGGCTGCCCGTATCAGGCCCCGCGATGTCGGTCATGGCCGGTCGACATGGCCGAGGTCGCGCGCCGGCGCGAGCCGGTCGCGTACCCGCTGCTTGAGGGTCTTCACGTCGGGAAACCCGCCATCCACCGTGCGGTCCCAGATCGTCTCCGTGTCACAGGCGATCACGAAGACGCCGCCCGTTCCGGGAACCAGCGCGACCTCGCCGATCTCGTCCCGGAAGGTCGACAACAGCTCCTGCGCCATCCAGGCCGCCCGCAGAAGCCATTGGCACTGGGTGCAGTAGGTGATGGAGACGCGCGGCTTCGCCACGGGTGAGGGAGGCGTTTCAACCATGGGCGGCACAGCGACCGATCCCCACGATGTTGTCAACCTCGGCCGCCGACCCGTTCACCGGGTCGCGGCGGGAGGGCGGGGGATGACGCAGATTCCCGGTGCATCGCGCGTCCCCGATCCTTTTTCCGGCGGATGACACGCCTATCTGTCGCAGGGACATTTCATCCCCATGGTGGGGATGATCCGGGTGGGTCGTCGCCCGTTCCACGACTTCGGAGATATGCGTCCATGCGATCAGGCGCCGCCGCCGGCCTTCCGGGGATGTCCGGTCCGACCCGTTTCAGGAGATGGCGGATCGTCGCCGCCGTGATCGCCCTGGCGACCGCCCTGTCCGGCTGCGGTGCGATCAATCGGGTACCGACCCTGGAGGAGAACGCCAAATCCGCCTGGAGCGAGGTGCAGAACCAGTAT
>JAKONB010000435.1 GCA_022702195.1 Beijerinckiaceae bacterium
CGACATGTCGAGCGCGCCTTTGCGCATCGCGCCGAACTGGGCGTTGGTCTTCATCAGGGACGAGCCCGGATAGACCTGGACCTCCAGCGCCCCCTTCGTGCGCTCCGCCAGCATCGCGGCGAACTTCCGGCACATCCGGTCGCGAAAGTCGCCTTCATCGATCGTGCCGCCGGGGAACTGGTGGGAGATCTTGAGGGTGGTCGCTGCCCGTGCGCGCGAGCCCAGCGTGAGCAGGGCCGGCGCGGCGAGGCCGGACGCGACGAGGGCACGGCGTGTCAGGGTCATGACGTCTCTCCCTCGGCGAAGCCTGCCTCGCCGTTGTTTTGCAGTGCAACATTTATACTGCATTGCGCATTATTTATATAAACAACCCCGTCTTGTATATTTTGTCAACGGGCTGGAATAATGGGGCGAGGCCGCCGCCGGCGAAATTTTTTCGACCCGGGCGGGATTAAAACAGCGGGACCGAACGCCATGAACCAGTCGCGGCGCCTGAGGCAGACGATCGAGACCGAGATCGTCGATGGCCGCCTCGCCCTCGGCGCCAAGCTCGACGAGACCGAACTGGCCGAGCGCTTCGGCGTGTCGCGCACGCCGATCCGCGAGGCGCTGCTGCAGCTCGCCATGACCGGCCTGGTGGAGATCAAGCCGCGGCGCGGCGCCATCGTCAGCGCCCCCGATCCGCAGCTCCTCATCGCGATGTTCGAGACGATGGCGGAGATCGAGGCCTCGTGCGGGCGGCTGGCGGCCCGCCGGCTGATCCCGGAGGACGAGGCCACCCTGAAGGCGGCCCTGGCCGCCTGCGCGGCGGCGGCGGCGGCCGAGGACCCGGAGACCTATTACCAGGAGAACTACGTCTTCCACACGGTGATCTACCGGGCCTGCCGCAACGCCTTCCTGTCCGAGCAGGCGCGACTGCTGCACCGCCGGCTGGCGCCGTTCCGCCGGATGCAGCTGCGGGCGCGCCACCGCCTCGGCCAGTCGCTGGCCGAGCACGAGGCGATCGTGGCGGCCATCGTGGCCGGCGACGAGGCGACCGCCTCGGAGCGGCTGCGCGCCCACGTCATCGTCCAGGGGGACCGGTTCTCGGACCTCGTCGCCACCCTGCGGTCGATCAACGTGGCGGCGTGAGCCGTCCCTCAGCCGGCGGCGCCGAAATTCTCGGCGATGACCGGGGTCTTGGCGCGGATATGGGCGCGCATCAGCGTCGCCAGCGCCTCGCCGTCGCGGGCATGCAGCAGGGCGATCATCCGCTCGTGCTCGGAGACCGCCCGGCTCCACTGGTCCGGCGTCTGATGGACGGAATAGCGCGAGCGCTGGATGCGGCCCGACAGGCTGGCATAGATGCCCCCCAGCGTGGCGTTGCGGCTGGCGGCCATGATCGCGTCGTGGATCGCCCGGTTGAGGCCGAAATAGGCGCCCTCCTCCCCGGCCTTCCAGGCCGCCACCATGGCGGCATGGTCGCGCTCGATCCCGGCGATCTCCGCGTCGGTGATGGTGCGGCAGGCGAGATCGGCGGCGGTGGCCTCCAGCCCGGCGATGACCTCGATCATCTCCTCGATCTCGGCCTGCGACAGGCTCGCCACCCGCGCGCCGCGATTGGGCAGCAATTCGAGCAGGCCCTCGGTGGCCAGGATCTTGATCGCCTCGCGCAGGGGGGTGCGCGAGATGCCGAAGCGCTCCGTCAGCTCGCCCTCGTTGACGCGCGCCCGCGGCTCGAGCTCACCGGACAGGATGAGGTCGCGCATCCGGTCCACGACCTCGTCGTGGAGGTAGCGGCGGCTGATGCCGGGGGCCGGCTCTATCTTGTTCATCGGACCGCGTTTCTGACGTTACGCAACTTGAATTCGATGTTAGGAGCGCACCGCCCCCCTGTCGAGGGAGCGGCCCCTCCGGAAGGTGGGCCGCCCTCCGCTCATTTCAGCTCCTCGTGCCAGGTGCGGCCGTCGCGCTCGATCAGGGCGATGGCCGCCGTCGGTCCCCAGCTTCCCGCCGGGTAGGGCCGCGGCGGCTCGGGCCGGTCGGCCCAGGCCTTCAGCAGCGAATCGGCCCAGGCCCAGGCGACCTCCACCTCGTCGCGGCGCATGAACAGGGTGGCGTTGCCGCGCACCACATCCATCAGCAGCCGCTCGTAGGCGTCGGGATAGCGCTGCTTGAAGGTCTCCTCGAAGGAGATGTCGAGGTTGGTCGGCCGCAGGCGCATGCCGCCGGGGCCGGGATCCTTCGTCATGACTTCGAGCTTCATGCCCTCCTCCGGCTGGAGCCGGATGACGAGGCGGTTGGGCTCGCGCCCGAAGGCGTCGGCGGGGAAGATCGAGAACGGCGAGGCGCGGAACTGCACCACGATCTCCGAGAGCTTCTTGGGCAGGCGCTTGCCGGTGCGCAGGTAGAACGGCACCCCGGCCCAGCGCCAGGACTGCACTTCGAGCTTCAGGGCCACGAAGGTCTCGGTGCGGCTCTGGGCGTCGTTGCCGAGATCGTCGCGGTAGCCGCTCACCGGCTGGCCGCCCACGGCGCCCTCCGTGTACTGGCCGCGCACGGTGACGGCCTGGACGTCGTGCGGGGTGATGGGCTTGAGGGCGCGCAACACCTTCAGCTTCTCGTCGCGCACCGAATTGGCGTCGAGCGAGAGCGGGCTCTCCATCGCCATGAGGCAGAGGAGCTGCAGCATGTGGTTCTGCACCATGTCGCGCAGGGCGCCCGACGTGTCGTAATAGCCGGCGCGGCCCTCGACCCCCACGGTCTCGCCCACGGTGATCTGCACGTGGTCGATCACGTCCGCGGTCCAGAGGCGCTCGAAGATGGTGTTGGCAAACCGCAGGGCGAGCAGGTTCTGCACCGTCTCCTTGCCGAGATAATGGTCGATGCGGAAGATCTGCTCCTCCGGAAACACCTTGCCGACCGCGTCGTTGATGGCGCGGGCCGATTTCAGGTCCTTGCCAATGGGCTTTTCCAGCACCACGCGGGATTTCTCGCCGATGAGGCCGTATTCGGCCAGGTGCTGGCAGATCGAGCCGTAGAGATCGGGCGAGGTCGCGAGATAATAGGGCCGGACCTGGTCGGGCCGC
>JAKONB010000490.1 GCA_022702195.1 Beijerinckiaceae bacterium
GTGACCACGTTGATGAGCAAGCGTCCGTCCGAGATCCGGTCGAGGGTCGCGGCCATGCGGGCGGCGACGGACGGCTCCTGCAGCCCGGGGCGCACGGCGACCAGGAAGCGCAGGCGCTTGGTCTGCGGCGCCAGCGCCGAGGCCACTACCCAGGAATCCTCGCAGGACCGCCCGGTAGGCAGGAGCACGCCGTAATAGCCGAGATCGTCGGCGGCCTGGGCGATCTGGCGCAGATAGGACAGGGACACTTCGCGCGCGCCTTCCGCCGCACCGAGATAGCGGCCGTCGCCATGGGTGGGCAGGAACCAGAGAACGTCGGTCTGTGCGGTCATGGTTGGTCTCCGAAGGGTGGGACGGGCGCGGGCGCTCAGGCCGGCGCGCGCTGTCCGGACGCGCGGTCCGCCAAGAGGTGATCGAGGATGCGGCCTTCGAGGGCCGCGAGGTCGGGGTCGCCGCGCCGGCGCGGCCGGGGCACGTCCACCTGCACGTCGAGGGCGATGCGGCCTGCCTCCACCACGAGGATCCGGTCGGCGAGCGCCACCGCCTCGGAAACGTCGTGGGTGACCAGGATGGCGGTGAAGCCCTGCGCTTGCCAGATCCGCTCGATCATCGCCTGCATATCGATGCGGGTCAGCGCGTCGAGGGCGCCGAGCGGCTCGTCCAGGGCCAGCAGGCCGGGGCGGCTGACGAGGGCGCGGGCGAGCGCCACCCGCTGGCGCTGGCCGCCCGACAGGGTGGCGGGCCAGTTGCCCGCCTTCTCGCTGAGGCCGACCTCGGCCAGGGCGGCCTCGGCCCGGGTCCGGCGCGCGGCCTTGGTGCCGGAGTCACCCAGCCCCACCGCGACGTTGTCGACCACCCGCGCCCAAGGCAGCAGGCGGGGCTCCTGGAACATGATGCGCTTCGAGGGCGTACGGACCGCCTCGGATTCCAACGTGATGCGGCCCTGGCTCGGCTGCTCCAGGCCGAGGATCAGGCGCAGCAGGGTGCTCTTGCCGCAGCCCGAGCGACCGACCACGGCCACGAACTGCCCGGCCGGAATGTGCAGATCGAGCCCCTCGATCACCGTGTGGCCGTCGAAGGATTTCGACAATGCGCGCAGGGTGACGCCGATGCCGGCATCAGGGCCGATGCCGGCCCCGGAACGCGGGGGCTCGACGCGGCCCTCCCGCCGGGGGCGGGCGTCCAGCGCAGCGGCCTCCCGGCCGGGGGTGATGTCGTCGTGGACGCGCAAGGCGGTCGCGATCATGGGATTCTCGGGCAGTCCGGAAGGGTCTGGGGAATGGCGTGGCGGCGTCAGGTGTTCCGGTAGGCGGGGTTCCAGGCGAGGAACCGGCGCTCCAGCAGCCGGGTCAGGGCGTCGGCGGCCTTGCCGAGGCCGGCATAGATGACGATCGCCAGCACCACGACGTCCACCAGCATGAATTCCCGCGCCTGCATCGCCATGTAGCCGAGGCCCGAGGAGGCTGAGATCGTCTCGGCCACGATCAGGGTCAGCCACATGATGCCGAGCGCGTAGCGCAGGCCGACGAAGATCGACGGCAGGGCACCGGGCAGCACCACCCGCAGGAACAGGGCGCGGCGGGACATGCCGTAGACCCGGCCCATCTCCACCAGTTGCGGATCCACCGAGCGGATGCCGTGCAGGGTGTTGGCGTAGATCGGGAAGAACACGCCGATGGCCACCAGGAACAGCTTGGCGCCCTCGTCGATCCCGAACCACAGGATCACCAGCGGGATCAGCGACAGGTGCGGGATGTTGCGCACCATCTGCAGGGTGGTGTCGGTTAGGCGCTCGGAGAGCCGCGACAGGCCGTTGGCGAGGCCGAGGCCGAAACCGATCGAGCCGCCGATGAGGAAACCGATGGCGGCGCGGGCGAAGCTCACCCACATGTTGGTCCAGAGCTCGCCGGTGCGCGCCGCCTGCCAGCCTGCCGCAACCACGTCGGACGGGGCCGGCATGAAGCGGGTGGAGACGAGCCCGGCCGACGCCGCGGCCTGCCAGCCGGCCAGGATCGCCACGGGGACCAGCCAGGGCGTGAGGCCCTGGACGGTGCGGCTGTCGAGAAGACGGGACATGGGGTCAGCCTTTGCTCGCCGGGGCGCCGTCGGGCGTCCACACGGCGTCGCGGATGCGGATGGGGTTGGCGATGAGGCCGAGCTGATGGAAGCGATCGGCGATCCGCTGTTGATCGGCGATCGCCGCCACCGACATCGGGGCGATCACGTAATCGGTCCGGTCCACGGCGCGCCGCGTCGCGTCGAGGGGGACGCCGGTGCCCTTCGCCAAGAGGGAAGCCACCTCGGAGCGATGCGCCTCGCACCAGGCGGCCACCTCGCCGAGGGCCGCCGTCGCCGCCCGAACGACCGGGCCGTTGGCCTCGGTGAAGGTGCGGTTGCCGAGGAAGTAGTTGCTCGGCTTAGCGATGTCGCTGGCGCGGGTCAGGATGCGGGTGCCCTCCTGGCGCTCGGCGATGGCGAAGTAGGGGTCCCAGATCGACCAGGCATCGACGCTGCCGCGGGCGAAAGCCGCCGCGGCGTCCGCCGGAGCCAGGGTCACGGGCTCGATATCCGCGTAGGTGAGCCCGGCCTTCTCCAGGGCCGCCACCACCAAGTAATGCGCGCTCGACCCCTTGGCGAACGCGACGCGCTTGCCCTTGAGATCGGCGAGGGTCTTCAGGGACGAGTCCTTGGGCACTAGGATCGCCTCGCCCGAGCCGCCCGCCTCCTGGGCTGCCACGTAGAGCAGGCTGTTGCCCGAAGCCTGGGCGAAGATCGGCGGCGGCGCGCCGGTCTGGCCGAAATCGATGGCGCCGAGCCCGAGCGCTTCGAGCACCGGCGGCCCGAACGAGAATTCGGTCCAGCGCACGGAGAAGCCGAGGGGCTTCAGGGCCGCCTCGATCGTTCCCTGTTGCTTGGCGACGACGAGGATGCCGTTCTTCTGGTAACCGATCCGGAATGTCCCGCCCTCGGCACGGGCGGGGATGGCCGCCGCCGCGAGCGCGGTGGCCAGAAGGATGCGGCGGGAGATCATCGGGCGGCCGTGGCGAGAGCGGCCTTTACCGGGGTGGCCGTGCCTTGCGCATCGAAGGCGGCGGGGGCCTGCGCCCGGGCCGCCAGGATCGCGGCGAGCTGGTCGGCGGCCTCGCTCACCCGGACCCGGACGCCGGAATCGACGAGCAGCCCATCGCGAAAATCGGCGTCGCTGCCATAGACCGAGGTGGGAATCGTCAGGGCGTTGAAGAAGCCGAAGAGCGGCCGCAGGGCATGCTCGACCACGAGGGCATGCCGTTGGCCGCCGCCCGTAGCCGACAGGATCACCGGCTTGGCGGTGAGCGCGTTCGGATCGACGAAGTCGAACAGGTGCTTGAAGAGGCCGGTATAGGCACCCTTGTAGACCGGGGTGCCGACCAGGAGGGCGTCGGCGCCCTCGATCGCCTCGACGATGCGGCGGGCGGGGAGCGGCAGCAGGTCTCGCGACCAGGCGCCGCCCAGACCCGGTCCGGCATCGACCATGTCGAACAGGCGGATATCCGCCCTGATCTGCGCTCCGATGCGCTCGGCCAGGGCCTCGACAAGGGCGCGGGTCTTCGACGGGCGCTGCAGATTTGCGGTGAAGCCGACGATGCGGGGAAGCGACATGGACGCGTCTCGATCCGAGAAGAGCAACCGCAACAGCAAGGATCTCCCGGCAAAGACGAGCGATGCCGGTCCGGTCTGTCCCGAAAGCATATGGTGAAGGGGGCCGTGGATCGTCTGGAAAGACCATCCATCGATCTGCCCAGAAGGTGACCGGACTCCTCTCGACGGTCAATGAAACGTTATTTTGAATTAACTTGGCGCGGGAGACGAACACTCCCGCACCGCAACGATCGGGAGATCATCCGTCTCACCGTGCAGGATCGTTCCGAAACCGGTCCCCTTCGGAACGGCTCAGGCCGGTGCCCCATCGGCCACCAGTCCCGAGACGGCGGCGCGGAAGGCGCGCAGCAGGTCCGGATCGAGCTTGCCGGCCATGTCCCGCATCATGGCATGGGCCTCGGCATGGGACAGCGGATCGCGATAGGATCGCCGCTCGGTGAGCGCCGAATGAATGTCGCAGATGGTGACGAGGCGCACGAGATCCGGGATCGCCGCCCCCGCCAGGCCGTCGGGATAGCCGCTGCCGTCGAGCATCTCGTGGTGAGAGCGCACCACCCCGAGCATCCGCGCGTCGAAGCCGCCCTGGCGCTCCAGGAGATCGGCTCCGACGACCGGGTGGGTCCGGATCACCGCCTCCTCCTGCGCGGTGAGCCGGCCGGGCTTGTTGAGGATCGAGAGGGGAATGCGCGCCTTGCCGACATCGTGCAGCAGGGCCGACCGCGCGAGCCGGATCCGGTCGGCACGACCGAGGGTCAGGCTGGCGCCCAGGACGGCGGCATAGCCGGCGACGCTCAGGGAGTGCTGGTAGAGTTGTTGATCGTAACGCTCGAGGATCTCCAGCCAGGTCCGGATGCCGGTCTCCGAGACCGCGTCGAGGATCTCCTCGGTGCCGGCATCGACCTCGGCCGCGCTGAGATCCGCCCCGGCCTGCGCGGCCAGGAACAGGTCGGAGACCATCGCATTGGCCCGATGCACCACGGCCTCGGCTTCCCGCCGGCCCGCCGGCAGCCGTGCGAGCCGGGCCTGCTGCGCATCGACGAGGCCGAACAGAGCCGTGAGGATGGCCGGACGCGGCGCGTTGGCGGGCAGCACCCGGACACCCGCCGATGGGGCGACCGCAGCCGCGGGCCGGCCGGCGAGGCAAAGGCTGGGGATGCGCAGCTTCTGGAGGCGCGCCACCCAGGCGGAGGCGGTCGCCTCGTGCGCCACGTCCACCACGGCCGCCAGGGGCAGATCCGCCGGCAGGGGGGCCGCGGCGTCGATCTGTCGGCACGCCATCACGGTCGCGACCGACCGGGCGAGGAGATTCGCCCGATCCGAACGATCAGAAACGACGAGGACGGCGCTGTCCTGCGTCACAGGCAGGTCCGCTCAGAATGGTGCACTCTCGAATCCAAGGGTCGGCGGTGGAAAGGCCCGAACCGCATTGTTATCGAACAATTCACTACAAATCATTTCTTGCGCGCCCGCCCTCCATCGCACGCGATATCGTACGAAATCGCCGCAAACACGCGCAGGGCCGGATGCCCCGGCGTGAGGCCGGACTGCCACGGCGATCCGGCGGTAGCTCAGACAGCGGGTCCGGTCCACCCGCCCGCGGGGCTTGCGGCTACGCTTGCCACCATGCGAAACCCGCACCGCCTTGTCTGACCCCGGAGACGATGCGGAATGTTGGAACGGATCTTCGAGCGGACTCTGTTCGCGAGCCGCTGGCTGTTGGCCCCCTTCTATGCGGCCTTGGGTGTCGGCATCATCGTCCTGCTGATCAAGCTGCTGCAGGAGTTGGTGCATTTCGTGGTCCACATGTGGGAGGCCACCGAAGCGCAGATCATCCTCGGCGTCCTCACGCTGGTGGACCTGTCCTTCACCGCCTCGCTGCTCATCATCGTGATGTTCTCCGGCTACGAGAACTTCGTGTCAAAGATCGATCACGCGGACCACAAGGATTGGCCCGCCTGGATGGGGACCATCGACTTCACCGGCCTCAAGCTGAAGCTGATGTCCTCCATCGTGGCGATCTCGGCGATCTCGCTGCTGAAGGCGTTCATGGACTTGAAGGCTACCACCGACCGGGAGCTCTACGCGCTGATCGGCCTCCACATGGTCTTCGTGATCTCAGGGCTGCTCATGGCGCTGACCGACCGGATCGCCGCCGGCCACCACGACCATTGAGGTTTCCATGAACCGGGCCGATTCCGTCGCTGCCGCCCTCGACCGCCTCGCCCCGCGCCTGCCGGCCTTCGAGGCGGGGGTGGTCCTCGACCGGGCGCTGGCGAGCCCCGGCCTGCGCGGTGCGGCCCCCGAGACCGCCGCCTGGCTCGCCCTCGTGGCCTATGCCCGCCACACCTTCACCGAATATGATGCCTATCTGGACGACGGTTACGACCGCGACAGCGCCCGCCACTTCATTCTCGACGACCTCAATGCGATCCTCGCCGGGTGGGGGACGCGCCGGCGGGTGAGCGAGGACGCGGAACCGGACGAGACATGAGCGGCGGCGCACCGCTCGCGGCGGGGGGCCGGTCGGTGCTAGAGTCGAGGAATCGATCCCGTCCGCGCGTATCCCCCCGCCACCAGCCCAGGAGCCCCCCCCGCATGATGGTCGGCCACCGCACCCGCATCGGCACGGTCCTCCTGCTGGCGCTCGGGGTCCCCGCTTCGGCGCAGGCTCCAGCGCCGGCCGCCTGCACCGGCTTTGCCTGGCCGCTCCTGCGGGAGCAGGCTTGGTTCTCCGCATCGAGCCTCCCCCGCCTCGAATCCGGCGCGACCCTGTCGGCGACCATGCCGGGGGCGCTCCTGGCCCTGAAGCCGACAGACGCGGCCGATCTGCCGTTCCCGCCCTCCCGGTCCCCGGCTCCCGGCACCTATGCGGGGGTGCTGCGCCTGGAAGCGCCGATGATGCCCGGCGCCTATCAGGTCACCCTCTCCGACCGGGCCTGGATCGACGTGAGCCAGGACGGCAAGACCACGCGGCCCTCCGGCGCCCATACCCAGCAACCGGGCTGCCCGGACATCGCCAAGAGCGTGCGGTTCCAGCTCGGCACCGCCCCGGTCACAGTGGTGGTGAGCGGCGCCAAAGCCGAAGCCCTCAAGATCGCCGTGGCGCCCGCAGAGTAAGGGCGCCCTCGACGCGTCGATCCCCGATGACTAGCTTGGCCCGATGCAAAGATCCCTCGCTCCGCTTCCCCTCGTCGCCCTCGCGCTGCTGGCCTTGGGCACGGGCGCATCGGCCCAGGACAGGGGCACGCTCACCCCCAAACCGTTGCCGCCGCTCGCCAATCCCGACGCCCCCGATACGCCGGCCAAGGCGCTGTTCGGCCGGGTCGGCACGCCGTCCTCCGGCCCGGCCCAGCCGTTCGGCTCCTATGCCAAGGGCTGCTTTGCCGGCGGTGAGGCCTTGCCCATCGACGGCGCGACCTGGCAGGTGATGCGCCTGTCGCGCAACCGGATGTGGGGCACGCCGCATCTGGTGGACTTCCTCGAGCGGCTCGCCGCCCAGGCCCCACGCGTCGGCTGGCCGGGCCTCCTCGTCGGCGACATGTCGCAGCCGCGCGGTGGCCCGATGCTCACCGGCCACGCCTCGCACCAGCTCGGCCTGGACGCCGACGTCTGGCTGACCCCGATGCCCGACCACCGCATGAGCCGGGTCGAGCGCGAGGAGACCTCCGCCACCAACGTGGTCCGGCCCGACCGCCTCGACATCGACCCGCAGGTCTGGACCCCCGAGCACCTCAAGCTGATCCGGATGACGGC
>JAKONB010000507.1 GCA_022702195.1 Beijerinckiaceae bacterium
AGGGCCGCGCGGAGGCCGGAGAGGGCGGCGGGGTCGGACCGGATCGCCTCGGCTTCCGGGCCGGAGAGGATGGGCGCACCCGGCACCGCCCGGCTCGCCGCGCGCAGCGGAAAGCACCATTGGATGAAGTCGTGGACGCCCTCGATGCGCGCATCGTCGAAGGACAGCACCTCCCGCAGGGTTCGGTCCGAGCCGTCCCGACCGGTTCCGGCCAGGAAGGCGTGAATCGGAAAGGCGCTCATTCGGCTTCTCCCTTCAGCGGCCGGGCCAGGAGGGCGGCCACCACCGCGTCGACGCTGGCCGTTCCGGCGACGATGGAGGCCACAGCCTGGGCCACCGGCATCTCCACATGCCGCGCCCGGGCGAGATCGAGCAGGGCCGCCGCCGTGAAGGCGCCTTCGGCGAGCTTGCCGCCCGCCGCCGCCTCCGGCGAGGCGCCCGCACCGAGCCGCTGCCCGAAGGCGAAGTTGCGCGATTGCGGCGAGGAGGCGGTGAGCACGAGGTCGCCGAGCCCCGACAGGCCCATCAGCGTCTCGGGGCGGCCGCCATAGGCGCGGGCGAAGCGCATCAATTCGGCAAAGGCCCGGGCGATGAGCGCGGCGCGGGCGGAATCGCCGAGGCCGCGCCCGGCGACGATGCCGGAGGCGATGGCGAGCACGTTCTTCCCGGCTCCGCCGATCTCGACGCCGCGCACGTCATCGGTGTGATAGACCCGCAGGGCCGGCCCCGACAATGCGGCGGCGAGGCGCGCGGCCAGGGCCGCATCGGCCGCCGCCAGGGTCACGGCGGTGGGCAGGCCGCGTGCGACGTCGGCGGCGAAGCTCGGACCCGAGAGGACGGCGATGGGCGCGTCGGCGCCACGGATCTCGGCGGCCACCGCGCTCATGAACGCGTCGGTGCCGCGCTCGATGCCCTTGGCGCAGAGCACGATCGCCGCCCCCGCGTCCAGCGCGCCGTCGAGTTCGGCCAGGACCGGGCGCAGGGTCTGGGCCGGGGTGACCATCAGGACGATGCCGGCCTCGCCCAGGGCTTCGGCCCGCGCGGTGGCGCGGATGCCGGCATGGAGCGGCACCCCCGGCAGGTAGCGCGCATTCTCGCGGGTCGCCTCCAGGCGAGCGGCGGATTCCGCATCCCGGAGCCACAGGGTGACGCCGTGTCCGGCGCCGGCGGCGGCGTTGGCGAGGGCCGTGCCCCAGGCACCGCCCCCGACCACAGCGATCGGCCTGTTCATGCGGCTTCTCCTTCGCCCGCGCGGAACGCGGCGGCATCGATACGATAGAGCGCGTGGGTCCGCAGGGGGTGCCCGACCGCGAGCGCCGGATGCGCAAAATCCGCCGCGCGCTGCATTCCGAGGCGCTGCATCACCCGCTGCGACGGCACGTTGCTCAGGGCTGTGAAGCCGACGACCTCGGTGATCGGGCAGCGCTCGAACAGGTCGGCGAGCACGAGGCGGGCCGCGCGGGTGGCCAGACCCCTGCCCCATCCGGCGGGCGCCAGCCGGTAGGCGATCTCCACCAGGGCACCCGGCTGGTCGCCCCCCGGAAACGGCAGGACCCGCATCAGTCGCATCCCACCGACGAAGCCGAGGAAGCCCTGCCCTTCCGCCTCGAGCGCCCAGGGGCCGAACCCGTCGGCGGCGAACAGGCGCGCATATCGACGGCTCTCGCCCCGGCTCGCCTCGGGGCTTCGCAACGCGGGACAATAGCGCATGGCCTCCGGGTCGGCGTTGAGGGCCGCGAAGGGCGCCTCGTCCTGCGGATTCCAGGGGCGGAGCAGGAGGTCGCGATCGTACAAGGCCGCCGGAGCCGGGAGCGCCTTCGCCTTGCCGCGCCAGACCAGGGATCGGCGATTGAGCCGAGCGAGATCGGCCCTCCCCGTCAGAACCGCCTCACCGAGATCGATGGCCATGCGCAGCGTGTCCGGCGGCGCGTTGGCCCAGGCGGGCGGCGGGATGTCGTCCCGCCACGGGCCGCCGCAGGCATTGTCGAGCAGGATGCGGGCGAAGCAATGATCGAGGCCCACCGGCCAGTCCGCACGCCCCCGCGCGGCATCGGGCAAACGGCGCTCGACGAGGTCGCGCCAGAGCTGGCGTTCGGCCTCAGGCAACGGCCGCCGGTTCGGCGAAGGGCCAGCGCGCGCGGGCCGGCGCGGTGATGTCGTCGACCAGACCGAGGCGAAGCCGCTCAACCCCAGCCCAGGCGATCATCGCGCCGTTGTCTCCGCACAGGGCCAGGGGCGGCGCCACGAAGGTGAGGCCCGCCTCGCCGGCCTGGGTGGTGAGCGCCCGGCGGATGGCACCGTTGGCGGCGACGCCACCGGCGGCCACGAGGGCGGTGGGGTGGCCCGCCACCCGGGCGAAATCCCGCATCGCCACCCGAAGCCGGTCGACGATGACGTCCACCACGGCCGCCTGGAAGCTGGCACAGAGATCGGCGACGTCGACGGAGGAGAGCGGCGCCAGCTTCTCGGCCTCGATCCGCAGGGCGGTCTTCAAGCCGGACAGGGAGAAGTTGGCCTCGCGCCGGCCGAGCATCGGCCGCGGCAGGGCGAAGCGCTCCGGATCGCCGGTCTCGGCCAGGCGCTCGACCTCGGGGCCG
>JAKONB010000560.1 GCA_022702195.1 Beijerinckiaceae bacterium
GATGCAGCGGCCATCCGGGGTGTAGGCGTGGCAGATGCCGGCCCCGGTGGTGGAGCCGAGCTCGCCCTTGCCGGCCACCCGTTTGGGCGCCCCGGAGGATGAGCACGACGCATCGTATTTCGCGGCATCGGCAAGGATGCGCAGCTTCTTCGCGAGCGTTTCGTCCATGTGAAGGAGATGCGCTCCGTTCGCATTTCGTTCAATGTTTTCCCGTGAAATCTTATTCCCATCCGCAGGCGCGATGTCGCAGTGGTCAGGGCAGGTCGTCCCCTTCCGGATCGGCTTCGACGATCCGGCGGCCCAGCGCGTAGCCGAAGCCCGCCCGCGCCAGGGCGGCGAGGTCGCGGTCACGATGGGCCTCGCGGGTCTCGGGCCGCCGCCAGGGGCCGAGGCGCCGCCGCTTGGCATAAGCGCGTGCAGCTACTTCCTCATGGTCGACGTCGGGTTCGGCCTCGGCGCGCTCGGACTCCATGGCGGCCTCCACGAGGTCGCGGGCGACGCCCTTGGCGGCGAGCTTGGCCGAGAGGGCGCGGGCCGAGGTGCCGCGCCGCCGCAGGGCCGCCACCCGCCCGGCAGTGAAGCGGGCATCGTCCACGAGGCCGGCGGAGACGGCACGCGCCACGGTGGACTCGATCATCTCGGCGAAGGCCGAGGCTTCCTCCCCGCGCGCGCGGCACCGCTTCTCCACACGACGCTGTAGGGTTTGCCGCAGCATCGCCACGGAGGCGCTGTAGCGCTCGAGGTAATGCAGGGCTGCCCGTTCGAGATACGGCGCCGTGACCGGCCGGGGCGGTTTATCGACGGGGGCCTTCGCAACGTTTCGCGAGATCATCGGTTCTTCACGATCCGGACAGGTTTCGGGATCATCATTCGAAGATGGTAAACACGCTGGGAGAGGGATCGAGCATGTCATGCCGTCATTCCTCGTGAGACGCGAGTGGCTCCTCGTCCTGCTGGCCCTCGGCCTCGCCGCCATCGCCGGTGCGGTGGTCTATCTCTCGCGACCGACCACCCTGGTGGTCGCTGTCGGTCCGCGTGACGGAGCGGAGGCGACGCTTCTCCACACCTATGCTCAGGCGCTCGCCCGCGGACGCGAGGATGTCCGGCTCCGGGTCGTGACCTATGACGACGTGCGCGACAGCGCGGAGGCCCTCCAGAAGAGCAAGGCCGACATCGCCGTGGTGCGGCCCGACGTGCTGCTCCCCGAGAACGGTCTGACCCTGGCGATCCTCCACGACGAGGCCCTGCTGATCGCCGCGCCGGAAAGCTCCGGCCTGGAGAGCTTCCCAGACCTCTCGCGAAAACGCCTCGGCGTGGTGGAGAGGCACGCGGCCGACATTCCCTTCGTCACCAACCTGCTGAGTTTCTACGATTTCCTCGCCGAGCCGATCGGCGAGGCCGGGGCCGACCGGGAACTCGGCCCGGCCCGCGTCGTGCTGGTGCCGCTCAAGCCTGGCGAAGTGACCAGCGCCGTCGCGCAGGGCCGGGTCGATGCCGTCGCGGTCATCGCCGCACCCGCCTCGAAGGCCGCCATCTCCACGGTGCGGGCGGTGGAGATGGCCTCCGCCGAGAAGAAGATCAATTTCGTCTCGGTCCCCGACGGCGAAGCGATCATTCAGCGGATGCCCGAACTCCAGGCGGTGACGATCCCCGCCGGCACTTTCGGCGGCCGTCCCAAGCGGCCGGAGGAAGACGTGAAGACGGTGGGGGCCTCCTACCGGCTGATGGCGCGGGGCGGTGTGAGCCGCTTCACCGTCGCCTCGGTGACCCAGCACCTGTTCGAATGGCGCTCGAAGCTGGCGACCCAGGCACCGATCGCCAACCTGATGAAGGCCCCGGATTTCGACAGCACCGTCGCCGCCACCAGTGCCCGGCTCCCCAACCATCCCGGCGCGGTGGATTATTTCGAGCGGGAGCAACAGACGCTCTTCGACCGCTACGAGGATTACATCTACTTCGTCGCGTTCTTCGGCGGCACGATGGGATCGGGCATCGCCTGGCTCGGCCAGCGCCTCGCGCGCAAGCGCCGCGAGCGCATCGACATCGTGCTCGACCGGTTGCTCGACATCCTGCGCGAGGTGCGCGAGGCTCAGACCAGGGCCGATCTCGACGGGCTGGTGCGCGAGACCGACGATCTCGTCACCGACGTGGTCCAGCATGCCCGCGAACGCAATATCGACAACCGCACGGTGAGCGCTCTGATCCTGGCGATCGACGCCGTCCATGCGGCTATCAACGACGCGCGGCGGACCGTGTTGGGCGATCAGGAGCGCGCGGAATCCCGCGCGGAGGCCCGCACCCGGACGGCGCGCCTTCTCTCGCTCCATCATGCGCCCGCGGCGGAGTGAAGGGGCGACGCTTCGGAATCGAGATCGCGCCTCAGTAGCGGATCGTCCCGCGCAGGCCGAGCACCAGGGCATTGCGGATCCGCGCCCCGTTGGCGTCCCGCGGGTTGGGGATGCCGCCGCCCGGACGGAACACGTATTGGATGTCGGGCTGCACCGTGACGCCCGGGCCGAGCACTGCCTGATAGGTGGCTTCCAGCACCGCCTCGCTGCTGCGGCGGGGTCCCGGAACGCCGGAGGCGAGGATCGCGTCGGTGTCGAGGGCGCGGGCCTGGGGCGAAAGGCGCGACAGGGCGAAGGCCACGCCGAGCGTGTCGTCCGAGCGGCCGGGAAACAGGCCTTTATAGGCGATGCCGGCATCGACGTAGAGATCGACGAGGCTGCGGTCGGCCGGCGACCCGGAGACGCGCAGGAACATGCTGGCGCCGTCGTTGGGGTCGTTGGGCTCGCGATAGATCGTCTGATCGACGATGCCGTAGAGACCGGCCTGCCCGCGAAAGCGCCGGGCGATGCCGCTGCTGGACGGATCGGACAGGGAGGTCCCGGAACGGTCGAGGCGCAGGCTGTCGAACCGCCCAAAATGGGACCAGCCGCCCAGGGTCACCGTGCCGGCCTCGCCGGTGCTGCCCTGTTCGATGTTGTAGGCATAGGCCGCCTCGGCGATGACGAGGGCCGGATCGTTGGTGCGAAAATTGGTGCCGGTGCGGTTGCGCCGCTGCGGGTCGGGATCGGTGTCGCCCCGCGCCGGCCCGGCGGGATCGCCATCGAAGACCCCGACCTGCACCGACAGACTCGCGTTGGGCACGTATTTCGCCCGCACGCCCGGCACGGCCAACGGGTAGATCGGCCCGCCGCTCGGAATCACCACGGCCATGTTGTTGTGCCACCCGAAGGTGGAGTTCACGAACACCGTGCCGGTCTGGGTGACGGCGAACTCGGTGTCGGCGGCGAGCTGACCGATCTTGA
>JAKONB010000564.1 GCA_022702195.1 Beijerinckiaceae bacterium
CCGGCCGCGCAGGGCCTCGATGGTGGCCGCCGACAGGTCGATGATCTCGTAGCGCGCGAACGTCCCCTCGCTCGTCGCAACGTCGGCGCCCTCCGCCACCGCGCTCGCCGTCGGTCCCGCCGCAGGAAGCAGCGACGAGCAGCCCGACAGAAGGCTTGCGGTCAGGACCGCGAGGGCCGCTTTGCGAATCATTCCATACTCCCAGCCGGATCACGCGGAGGCGCGTGCCCGGTGGCGCTCCCGGCGCGAAAACGAAAAGCCGGTCACACCATCACACAATGAAATCGTACCGATGAGGCCATCGGACACAGGCTCATACCCGGTGGCACCGCGCCCGACACGTCACGGATCCGGACATCATCCCATAGCGCGCAAACGCTGCCATGGGTTTAACGGATCGTGCCCTATCCCGGCTCGGTGCCCGGAGGAAATTCAACCACGGGCGACCCCTCCAATAGCATTGCGTCGCGACGGTGGCACGGTCACGCTTACGCGGTGATCGCTGATGAAACCGCGCGTCGCAGCCGGCGTCCGAGGGCATCGGCCGTGAGATCGACGCGCTGCGGCTGCGGCTGCGGCTGCGAACCGAAATCGAAGATCGCGTAATCCGTGGTCGTCGCGCCGAAGCCCGGCCGGCAATGGGGCAGCGCCGGGGCGTGATCGCCGAAGACGCAGAGGGTCGCCGGGAGGTCTGCCAGCGCCGCGATCAGGCGTTCCACCGCCTCGCCGGTATGGGCGACGTGATGGAGATACTGCGCGCCGGGACCATTGATGCCGGGCAGCCGCCCCGGCTTCCACGGACCGTGATTCTCCATGGTCACACAGAACAGGAACAGCGGGCCGGAACGCGACCGGACCTCATCCAAGAGCCGCTCCGCCAGGGCGATGTCGCCGATATAGGGTCCGATGCGCGGCGCCTCCCCGAATGCTTCCTCCATGACGAGGCGGTCGAAACCGAGCCGCGTCACCACCGCGCCCCGGTTGAAGAAGTCGCGGTGGAACGGGTGAATGAACACGGTCTCAAAGCCGGCCTGCCGGGCGAGTCGCGGCAGGCTGCCCAGCTCCTCGCCGCCATGGGTCAGGTAGGGATCGAACCGGCCGAAGCCGAGATCTTCCGCGTCGCGACCCGTGAGGACCGCATGCTCGGTCCGCATGGTATAGGCTCCGTGCGCCGGCACGCGCAGGCGCCCATATTGCGTCGCACGAGTGCGGATCACCTCCATCAGCCGCAAGGGCGGGCCGCCGAGCCGGACTGGATCGACGAAGGATTCGAGCTGCACCACCATCACGATCCGGTCATCGCCGGGGGCGCCACGGGGTGAGATCGTGGGCGCTTCCGTCATATCCTGCCGTCCGGCGCGCCACCGCAGGGCATAGGCCAGGATGGTGGCCGGCAGGCCGATGCGGGCCACGTCCGCCTCCAGATCCGGCGCGGCGAAGCGGAACGCGAGCCAGCGTCCGACGGCACCGTCGCCGGTCGTCGCCGCTAGCGTCCAGAGCGCCAGCGGCAGGGCGATGACCGCCAGCACTGCCACGCTGGGCTCATGCGGCAGGGCGGTCGGCTCCAGCGCATACCAGAGGGCGACCACCGCGAGGCCGGCCAGGATCGGAACGGCCATGCGCGGGTCGGTGAGCGGGCGCGTGTAGTAGAGTTCGGGATGGCGCGGCACTTGCCGGAGCAGAGCGAAGTCGCTGAACACCAGGGACTCACCGATGATGCGGCGCTTGAGCCCGCTCACGACCTGGAGGATCGCCACGGTGAGCACGCAGGAGGTCGCAGCGAGCCACGGCCGCCAGGAAAACGCGAACCAGAAGACGGTGATGAGGCTGTAGACGAGGAGGCGCAGGGCGATGTCGCCGGGGCGGCGGCTCACCAGATGCCGTGGATTACCCGCGAGCGCCTCGATGGCGAAGGACAGGGCCGCTGCGCAGGCGAAGGCGAGGACGAGATTCATGCTGGGTCATCTGCTCTCGCGCGGACGCTGATCCTCTGAAGGATGGCGTCACTCGGGGGATTTGGCCGGCTTCTGAGCGATGCCACGCTTGGCCCGCAGCCGCCGGACGATCGGGTTGAGAACCGCATAGCGCGCCCGCATGACGAACAGGGCGCGCTGGCTGAGGGCAAGGCGGGATGGGCCGGCGGCGTCGCGGGCGGCGCTCAGGCGGTCGAGCAGCTGCTCGGCCGTACAGGGCTTCATCGCCACCGGGTCGAGGTAGAGCGGATAAACCAGGAGCGCCCCGGCCACCAGCTCGTCGAGGGCGAGGCGCCGGCCCCGGTCGGCGCCGGGCGCCAGATCCTCGGTGAGGCCCCAGCCGGCATAGAACGGTCGGCCATGGACCGCGACGGTGAGGCCACGGATCAGCGCCTCGAACCCGGCCAGGGAGGTCATGGTCTCCACATGATGCGCTCGGTCGAGAAGATCGACGATGGAGAAGCCGCCGACGATCCGGTCGGCAAGAAGCAAGGCCTCCTCCTCCGGGATCGCCCCCGGGCGGAAGCCGGCCTCCACGTCCGGATGCGGCTTGTAGAGCAGGAAGGCTTGCGGATTGCGGACCCGTGCCGCCGCCAGCAACGCCCGGTTCGAGCGCACCACCGGGGAGCCGTGCATCACCGAGGCGTCGTCCTCCACCTGCCCCGGCACCAGGACGATACGCCTGTCCGTGGGCCACGCATCCGTGCCGGCGTCGAGTCCGACATTATACTTTGTGAGGCGGCGCGCGATCACGAGACGGCGCAGGGCGGCGGCCCGCGCCACGAGAGCGGGGGCGAAATCCTCGGTTCTCAACAGATGGGCGAGCCGGCTCTCAGTGCGCGGGTCGTAATAGATGCCGCGATCGTCGACCACGATGGAGGCACCCGGCTGCAGGCTTGCCCCGAGGCCGACCGAGCGCAGGAACCCGTCCTCGATCCGGGCCAGGGGCAGGCCGAGCTGCGCACAGAGCGGCTCCAGCCGCTCGGGCATTCGCGTCGCCCAGGCCAGCACCCGCGCCCCGTTCAAGCTCGCGGCCGCCACCGCATCCTCGGCGGTCATCGCATGGGTGGCTGGCCCGTGCGGACCGAGGGTGAACACGTCGAGGGCGGGCCGCTTCCAGCCCGAGATGCCGACCAGGACGGTGGGCCGGTTATTGGCGGTGTAGCGGTCGCGCAGCCAGGCCACCCGCTCGAGACACGCCGCGAACCCGATCGGCTCGGCCATCCAGGGATCGAAATAATGGAGACCGGTGCCGTAGCGGCGCGCCAGAAGGTCCGCATCGGTCGGCTCGGCGCCGTCTGTGCCGAGCCGGACGGTGGCGGCCCCCGCCAGCCGCGCCTCGCAGGCCGCCTCCGGGGTGGCGACGAAGACCCGGGACACTCGGCCGAACAGAGCCCAGGGGTCGACCGGATGGGTCAGCATGTGCAGGCGCGGCGACAGGCGTTCGTCGAATCCCGGACAACCGTCGGGGCCGGCGACGAGGAAGCGCAGCTCGGGTGCCATCGCCATGGCCCGTTCGACGACGGCGCGCAGGCGCCGGGGCGAGGAAGCCAGCTCCCCCTCCGCCAGAATGAGGGCCGGCGTACCGACGAGCGCGTCGTCGAGCCCCTCCGCACCGCGCGCGAAGCGGTTCCGTCCGAACAATCCGGCCGCGCGCAACCGATCCGCCGCGCCGGGCTCGGGGGGCGAGCCACCGAAGGGGACGCCGGACAGGGTGAGGCGAAGACTCGCCAGGCCAGTCCGGGGCGTGTCGTAGGGGCTGAGAAGCGGCCCCGGCGCAACGGTCAGCGTTGGACGCCCGAGGCCTTGCAGGATGGCGGCGGCCCTTCCCCCCTGCCACCCGATCCCAACGGCGCCACGGCGCCAGGGTGAATCGAAACGCAGGCCCGTGGCCGCCTCGATCTGGACGCGCAGGGCCTGGATCGCGCGGCTGGTCGGAAACAGAACCGACGGCAAATTCAAGGACACCTTCAAAGACATGAGACGTTCGACCGATGCTGCTGGAGATGCTTTACCGCTCCGGCCCGTGAACAGATAGCATGCACCGCTCGGTTGGCGGGGTCGGGATCCGATCGGTCACCTGGGGAATCAGGCACGAAACCCAGAGGGGCTTTGCGGTCGACAGCACCCCATAGCCCGCGCGGCCCTCACGCGATGCCCCGATCCGCCATCCCAAAGGGATCAAACGGTGGGGGATGACGTGTTCCGGGCCTGGGAACGCCTCCGAAATGCCATGGATCGCTGGCTGGGTGCGTCCAACGCCGTTCGTCTCCGTTGCACGCGTGTCACAGGGCGACGGAATCCGATCGATCGGCTGGGCCGTCGGATTGTTGGTCCCGGTGGCTTGTGCGACCCCATCTCAGTGATGCAACCCGGTCCGCGCCGGGTGCAAGGAGCAATCGGATCGGAATGCTTCAGTCCAGCGCAGATGACCATCGCGACGGGCCGGCCACGTTCCTGTTCCTGCAGGGGCTCGCCTCGCCCTTCTTCACGGAACTCGGCGAAAAGCTGGTGGCCCGGGGCCACACGGTCCGGCGGATCAACTTCTCCACGGGGGACTGGCTGTTCTGGCGCCTGCCCTGCGACAATTACCGGGGCTCGTTCGAGAACTGGAGCGCCTATGTCAGCGATTACATGGCGCGCCACGGCGTCACGGACCTGATCCTGTTCGGGGATTGCCGGCCCTACCACGTGGCCGCCACCCAGGCGGCCGAGCCGCTCGGCATCCGCCTGCATGCCTTCGAGGAAGGCTACCTGCGGCCGAATTGGATCACCTGTGAACTCGGCGGGGTGAACGGCCATTCTTCGCTGCCGAAATCCGCCGACGAGATCCGCAGGATCGCCCGCCGCCTGCCTCAGCCCGGCCGGGCGATGCCGTCCACCGGCGACATGGCCCGGCGCAGCCTGTGGGACGTGGCCTACAACATCGCCAATATCGGCTTTCCCTATTTCTTTCCGAATTTCCGCAGCCACCGGCCGACTCATATCGCAGTGGAATATGCGGGCTGGATCAAGAAGTTCGTGCGGCGCGCCCATACCCGGCGCGAGGCGCTGCGGCTCAACGAGGCCTACACGGCCGTGGGGGTGGATTACTTCCTGCTCCCCCTCCAGCTCGACAGCGATTACCAGATCCGGGTCCACTCTCCCTTCCTGGGGGTCGAGGGGTTCATGGACCGGACGATCGCGTCCTTCGCCGCCCATTCGCAGGCGCCGATGCGGCTCCTCATCAAGCTGCATCCCCTCGACAGCGGACTGATCAACTGGCGCAAATACGCCCGGCACTCTGCCAAGCGCCACGGGGTGAACGATCGGCTCGACATCATCGACGGGGGCGATCTGCCGAGCCTCATCGCCGGCAGCCGCGGCGTGGTACTGGTCAACAGCACGGTGGGCATGCTCTCCCTCGAGCTGGGGCGGCCGACCCTCGCTACCGGTAGCGCCATCTACAATCTGCCCGGACTGACCCATCAGGGCGGCCTGAACACGTTCTGGACCGCCCCGGTGGCGCCGGACGACGGCTTGATGGCGGATTTCCGCCGGATCGTGCTCCACCGGACCCAGGTGAATGGCGGTTTCTTCTCGCCCGCTGCCATCACGCGGGCGGTGGCCGGGGTGATCCCACGGCTGGAGGCGACGCTGCCGGCCGCCGCTCTCGCCGCCGCCGCGGCTAGCCGCTCCAGCGAATCGGAGCCGCAGCAATGGTCCCCCGTCTATTGATCCGGGCCACGGCCTCGGGTTAGCAGGCGCCATGCCCGTCATCTTGATCACCGGCGCGTCGAGCGGCATCGGCGCCGCCCTGGCGCGCCATTATGCGGCCCCCGGCACGACGCTTGTCCTGCATGGCCGCGACGCCGGGCGCCTCGAGGCGGTAGCGGAAGCCTGCCGGACCAAGGGAGCCCGTGTGGAGACGGCGCGGCTCGACGTTCGCGACCGTGCGGCCGTCGCGGCCTGGCTACGCGCTGCGAATGCGGCCCACCCCCTCGACCTCGTCATCGTCAATGCGGCGATCAACGGCGGCGATCCGGGGGGCGACGTCGAGACCGAGGCCACGGCTTTCGAGACGCTGGACGTGAACGTCAATGGCGCCTTCAACGTCGCCCTGCCCTGCGTGACGCTGATGCGGGCGCGCGGTGCTGGACAGATCGCGCTCGTCTCGTCGCTGGCCGCTTTCGCGCCGCTGCCGGACGCGCCGGCCTATAGCGGGGCCAAGGCGGCCCTGCTCGCCCACGGCCTCGCGCTGCGCGAAAAGCTGAAGCCGCACGGGGTGCGGATCAACGTGGTGACGCCGGGCTACGTCAAGACCGCGATGGGCAGCGAGTACCAGGGCTGGCGCCCGATGGAGATCAGCGCCGACGAGGCTGCCATCCGCATCGCCCGAGGCCTCGCCCGCAACCAAGACATCGTCGCATTCCCGTGGATCATCGCGGCGCTGGCTCGGGGCTCGGCCTTGCTGCCCGAATCCTTGCGCCGGCTCGGGATGAGCGGGTTCAAGTTCAAGATCCGGACAGGTCGATGAGCCGGCCCGGCATCGCGCTTTTCGTCCTTGAGGCGCTCCCCAATGCGAGGGCGGTCCGCCGATTCGTGGCGGATCACGCGGCCGAGATCGCCTTCGTCGGCTTGTCGAACGCGGAGCGGCCGAGTTCGGGCGGTCTCGTCGGTCAGGTCCGGCAGCATCTGGTGCGCTCTGGGCCGGCGATCCTGCCCTATCTCGGTGTGAATTTCGGCCTGCCCGATCTGCTCGCGCCGCTCTCCGGGGTGACGCGCCGCCTCGCCGGCGCGTCAGGGGCCGCCACGGCGACGCCGCTGAAGACCCTCTGCGCGCAGCACGGCATCCCGACCCTGACGGTGGATGACGTCAACGGGGCCGAGGTGGCGGCGGCGTTCGACTCCTATGCGCCCGACGTGATCGTGACCTTCCATTTCGACCAGATCCTGTCGGCGCGGACGCTGGCGCTGGCCCCGCTCGGCGGCCTGAACGTCCATCCGGGCCTGCTCCCGAGGCATCGTGGGCCGGTGCCGACGATCCACGCGCTGGCGGAGCCGGAGCCCGCCTTCGGGGTCACGGTGCATCGGCTGGCTGTTACCATCGATGCCGGGGCGATTCTGGCGCAGGAGGTGGTAACCATGCCCGCCGACACCACCGCGACGCGGGCCTCGGTGATCCTGCACGAGCATGGACGTGCCTTGCTCGATCCCCTGCTGGATCAACTCGCCGAAGGAACGTTGCCGGCGGGCGAGAGTCCGGCGATCCTGCCCTATTGCCCGTTCCCGGATCGGACCCTGCTGCGGCGGCTCCGACAGGGAGGACGCCGCCTCACCGATGTCCGGGATCTCGGCGAGGCGCTGGCGCTGAGCGCGCTCGCATAAGCCATCGCTCCAGTCGGCAGAGTGTGTCCCTCCCCGGGGAAAGGGACACACCCAGTCTCAGCGCGAGAACTTCTTGTACTTGATCTTCTTGGGCATCAGCGAATCGGCGCCAAGGCGACGCTTCTTGTCCTCCTCGTAATCCGAGAAGTTGCCCTCGAACCATTCGACATGGCTCTCGCCCTCGAAGGCGAGGATGTGGGTGGCGATACGGTTCAGGAACCAGCGATCGTGGCTGATGATGACCGCGCAGCCCGCGTAATCCTCCAGCGCCTCCTCCAGTGCCCGAAGCGTCTCCATGTCGAGGTCGTTGGTCGGCTCGTCGAGGAGGAGCACGTTGGCGCCGCCCTTCAGGGTGCGGGCGAGGTGGACGCGGTTGCGCTCACCACCCGAGAGGGTACCGACCTTCTTCTGCTGGTCGGACCCCTTGAAGGCGAAGGCGGCGCAATAGGCGCGGGAATTGATCTCGCGCTTGTTGAAATAGATGATGTCGTTGCCCCCGGACACTTCCTGCCAGACCGTGGCATTGGGGTCGAGCGCATCGCGGGACTGGTCGACGTAGCCGAGGCGCACGGTCTCACCCACCACGATCGTGCCGGCATCCGGCTTCTCGAGGCCGGTGATCATCTTGAATAGGGTGGTCTTGCCGGCGCCATTCGGGCCGATGACGCCGACGATGCCGCCCGGCGGCAGCTTGAACGACAGGTCCTCGATCAGCAGGCGGTCGCCGAACGCCTTGTTGAGGTGCTCGAACTCGATGACGTTGGTGCCGAGGCGCTCGTCGATCGGGATGACGATCTGCGCCGAGGCGTCGATCTTGTCCTGGGATTTGGCCACCAGTTCCTCGTAGCGCGTGATACGCGCCTTCGACTTCGACTGGCGCGCCTTGGGCGAGGCGGCGATCCATTCCTGCTCGCGGTTGATGGCGCGCTGGCGGGCCATGTCCTCGCGGCCCTCCTGGGCCAGACGCTTCTGCTTCTGCACCAGCCAAGCGGAGTAATTACCCTCGTACGGGTAGCCGCGGGTGCGGTCGAGTTCGAGGATCCACCCGGTAACGTTGTCGAGGAAGTAGCGATCGTGGGTCACGATCAGGATGGCGCCGGGATATTGGCGCAGGTGTCCCTCGAGCCAGTTCACGGTCTCGGCATCGAGGTGGTTGGTCGGCTCGTCGAGGAGGAGCAGCTCCGGCTCCCACAGCAGCAGCTTGCACAGGGCGATGCGGCGGCGCTCACCGCCCGAGAGGGTGGCCACCGGCTGCTCGTCGCTGGGGCAGCCGAGGGCTTCCATGGCCTGATCGACCTTGGAATCGAGTTCCCACAGGTTCTTGGCCTCGATCTGGTCCTGGAGGGCGGTCATCTCGTCCGCCGTCTCCTCGGAATAGTTCATCGCGAGTTCGTTGTAGCGGTCGAGCAGCGCCTGCTTCTCGGCGACACCCTCCATGACGTTCTCGCGCACCGACTTGTTCGGATCGAGCTGCGGCTCCTGCGGCAGGTAGCCGACGCGCGCGCCCTGCGCGACGAAGCCTTCGCCGGTCCAGTCCTTGTCGATGCCGGCCATGA
>JAKONB010000577.1 GCA_022702195.1 Beijerinckiaceae bacterium
GCGGCCGCAGCCGTCGCACAGGCTCTCCCACTCGGCCGGGCTCATCGCCTCGAGGCTCTTGGTGCGCCAGAACGGCTCCCGCGCGGTCGGTTGCGAATCTGGTGGGGCCGGCGACGGGCGCGCGGCCGAGCGATCCCGCATCGGGAGCACCTTGGGCGAGAGGAGGCGGATGGGACGATCCGCTCCTGTGCCGCAAGGCCGTCCGGGGAGCAAGGGTCCGGAACGCAGTGACGCCCCGCCGCGGACGCCGCGCCACCGGCCCGCCCCAATCTGCCATCAGGGTGACGCCGATCTTCTTTCGCCGGCATCGGCGACCATTGCCGCACCGCGCGCATTCCGCGATGACTGGGCCTCGCGAACGGGCGCGAGGCTTGGTAGGACAGGGGTGACGGCGCATGCCGGACCCGCGGCCCGAGGACAGACCAACACCGTGCGCCTGCCCAGAGCCACCTCGCTGACGACACGGATCAAGCGCGCCGCCCTCGCTTTCGACGCGTGGGTGAATGCCGGCCTGTACGATGGCGGCCGCTCGGCCGGCGAGACCTACGAGCGCTTCCAGGAGCGCATGAACGTGTTCTCGGTGCGCGGCTGGAAGCGCGTCGCCCTCGACCTGACGAGCGAGGCGACGACGCTCGGCACCGGCGGCGCCATCGTGATGCTGGCGCTGGCCCAATCGGCCTTCCACCAGACCAGCGACAATTGGCTGAAAGCGCAGGATCTCGCCGTGACCTTCCTCGACCGCTACGGCACCGAGGTCGGGCGGCGCGGCATCAAGCACGACGATTCGCTGAAACTCGACGACTTTCCCGACATCATGATCAAGGCCCTGGTCTCCACCGAGGACCGGCGCTTCTACGAGCATTGGGGCATCGACCCGATCGGCACGGCCCGGGCGCTGGTGTCGAATTCGCGCGGCGGCGGCAACACCCAGGGCGGCTCGTCCATCACCCAGCAGCTCGCCAAGAACCTGTTCCTCACCAACGAGCGCTCCCTCGAACGCAAGGTCAACGAGGCGTTCCTGGCCCTGTGGCTGGAGAGCCACCTCTCCAAGAACGAGATCCTCAAGCTCTACCTCGACCGGGCCTATATGGGCGGCGGCACCTTCGGCGCGGTGGCGGCGGCGGATTACTATTTCGGCAAGCCGCTCAAGGATATCAGCCTCGCGGAGGCGGCGATGCTGGCCGGCCTGTTCAAGGCGCCGACCAAGTACGCCCCCCACGTCAACCTGCCGGCGGCCCGCGCCCGCGCGGCGGACGTGCTGCACAACATGGTGGAGGCCGGCTTCCTCACGGAGGGCCAGATCCAGACGGCGCTGCGCAACCCGGCGACCCCGGTGACGCGCACCCGCGACATCACCGCCGATTACTACCTCGACTGGGCCTTCGGCGAGATCAAGGGCCTGGCCGATGCCGGCAAGCTGCGCAACGACCGGGTACTGACGGTCAAGACGCCCCTCGATCTGGCCATCCAGAAGCGGGCCGACGAGGTGGTGGAGAGCACCCTGCGCCGCTACGGCGACCAGTACGAGGTCGACGAGGCCGCCATGGTCATCCTCGATCCGGACGGAGCCCTGCGCGCCATGGTGGGCGGCGCCGATTACGGGCAGAGCCAGTTCAACCGCGCCACCGACGCCCTGCGCCAGCCCGGCTCCTCGTTCAAACCCTACGTCTACGCGGCCGGTCTCTCCGCCGGCCTGTACCGCCCGGACACGCGGGTGGTGGATCGCCCGGTCTGCCTCGGCAATTGGTGCCCGCAGAACTACGGACGCTCGTTTTCCGGCGCCACCACGCTCACGGTGGCGGTGGCCAAGTCGATCAACACGATCCCGATCCAGATCTCCATCGCGTTGGGCAAGGCCATGGGCATCACCAACGAGTTCAAGGCCGCCGCGGCCGGACGCAAGAAGATCATCGACACCGCCCACCGCATGGGCATCACCACGCCGCTGGTCGATTCGGTCTCGCTCCCCATCGGCTCGGCCGAGGTCAATGTCCTCGATCAGGCGGCCGGCTACGCGGTGTTCGCCAATGGCGGCAAGAAGGCCAAGCCCTACGCCGCCATGGAGGTGAAGAATTCCAGCGGCGAGGTGATCTACCGGCATGCCGACGAGAAGCCCGAGCAGGTGCTCTCGACCCAGGTGGTGGCCGACATGAACTTCATGCTCAACAAGGTGGTCGAGGAGGGCACCGGCAAGCGGGCCCAGCTCGAAGGCGTCAAGGTCGCGGGCAAGTCCGGCACCACGAACGCCTACCGGGACGCCTGGTTCGTCGCCTATACGGGCAATTACGTGGGCGCCGTTTGGTTCGGCAACGACGACCACACCTCCACCAACAAGATGACCGGCGGCTCGCTGCCCGCCATGACGTGGCACGACGTAATGGAAACGGCGCATCAGGGCATCGAGCTGAAGCCCCTGCCCGGCCTCAAGGATGTCGGCCGCGCCGTGGCGCAGGCCCGCGATCCCGCGGCGGCGGCTCCGGTGAACGCGGCGGCCAGCGCGGCCGGCAAGCTCTCGCGGCGCTCCTTCGAGGTCATCGGCAGCATGAACGGACTGTTCCGGACGGTGGAGGTGAACGCATCCGCCGCCCGGCCGGCTAGCGGGCGCGGCGACGTGGCCGAAGGCGCCCGTTCCATCGGCGTCCCGTAGCGCGGGATGGTCGGGATGAAATGGGCCGACAGGGCCGCGCGCGCGCGCGCGGCCGCCGCGCCGGGAACCGCCTCCGCCCCGGGGGGACGGGTGATCGCAGCCGTGCGGGAAGCCGTGCGGCGCGCCTCCACCGTCTCGCTGCTGATCTATGCCCTGGCGCTCGGCGCCGGGCTCGGACTCGTCAGCGCCGATTACGCGACCAGCGGCGGCTATCCGTTCGGCGGCGTCGCGGTGGGCGCCTGGACCGCCTGGCCCCGCGCCGGCACGGTGGGGGCCGATCCCTACACGCGCGCCGTGAATGCCCGCCGGGGCGAAATTCCCCTGGCCATCGGCGAGGGCATGCTCCTCACCGCCGCGCAGGACGAGGACGGCCGGACCCTCGATGCCGCCTGCACCTACGCCATCGCCGGCATCACGCCGCCGGCGCGGGCCTGGACCGTGACGGTGGCGGGCCGCGGCGCGGCCTCCCCCGGCCAGACCGCCCTGCGCGAGGGCTTCACCTCCACGGAGATCCTGCGGGAGAGGGACGGACGCTTCGTCATCACGCTCTCACCGACCGTGCAGCCCGGGAACTGGCTGCCGATGCCCCGCGCCTCCGGCCCGATCCGGCTGGCGCTGCGCCTCTACGACACCCCTGTGGCCGCCAGCGCCGGGACCCTCGACCGGACCGGACTGCCGGCGATCACCCGCACGGGATGCACCGGATGACGCCACGCGGCCGCTTTCTCCTCGCCACCCTGTCGGGACTGGTGCTCGCCGGCCTCGTCCATGTGGGCACGGTGCTGCTCATCCCGGGCCTGTCGGAGACGGATGCGCTGTCGCGGGCGCAGTCGAGCGAGACCCTCGATCACGCCATGCCGGTCTATACCCTGGCCACCGGCGACACCCCCGCCCCCGCCGAGGCCTGGCTGCCGATTCCCGATCCTTCCGTGGCGGTCGGGCTCTGCGCCTACGATCTCGCCGACGGACCCATGCGGGTCTCGGCCCGGACCGGGCCGCTGATGCTCTCCCTGGCGGTGCATGGACGGCGCGGGGCGTTCTACGCGGTGACCGACCAGGCGGCGGTGCGCGGCGCCCTCGACCTCGTGGTGCTGACCCGCGCCCAGTACGACGAGGCGCTCGCCAATGCCGACGACAACGAGGTGAGCCACGACGTCCGCATCGTCGCCCCCGAGCGCCGGGGCTACGTGGTGGTGCGGGTGATCGCGGCCCTGCCGAGCCAGCGCAGCGCGGCCAACGCGGCGATCCAGGCGGTGTCCTGCACGGTGGACAGCCCCGACGAGGAAACCAAGGACGAGACCAAGGCCGGCGGCTGATACGATTTTGCGCGTCTCAGTACTTCGCCACCACGGGGCGGGGCGCCACGGCCACCGCCTCGGGCTCCGGAAGCAGGCCGCAGCGGCTCTCGGATTCTGCGGCGACCAGCGGGTCGAGGAACGCGCGCCGCGCCTGCAGGGCGCCAAGGGTGCGCTCCACCAGCACCGCCTGCTGACTCGGAACCTCGATCACGAGGTGTTCCAGGGCGTAGCGATAGCGCCCGACCCGCAGGCCGGTCTCCAGCCGCACCCAGGCGATCAGGCAGCGATTTTCCGCGACCCGCATCGCCGCGTCGCGCACGTCGGCATCGCCGAGACTCTTCACGAAGGGCAGGCTGCGCAGGCGCAGGGCGTCGGCCTCCTTCACCCGCGCGGCGGTGGCGGCGAAGGGCGCGATCAGGCGCGCATCGGCGCCGATATCCTCGGACAGGCGGTGATAGCGCGACACCGGGGACCGAAACGCATCCGCCAGCAGCGCATCGTGATAGGCAGTCACGTCGTCCGACCGCCAGTTGGGCGGCAGCACCCGGGTGCGGGTCAGGTTGGCGAGGATGTCGGTGAAGGCCTCGTTCCCGGCCGCCGGCATCAGGAAGCGCCAGGCCCGGTCGCGCAGGGTGCGCTCGTCATCGGTCAGCGGAAAGGACGAGGCCGGCTCGCCGCGCTCGTGGGCGGCCAGCGTGCCGGTGGTCTCGACGAGGCTGTTCCAGGCGCTCGCCTTGGGGCGGCCGAAATCGCCCTGCTGGGCGCATCCCATCAGCGAGGCGCAGCCCGCCAGCAGGGCGCAGAACAGGACGGGCGCGGACCGGATGGTGCGGACGGCAAACATCTGTGCGGGCGTGCGGGTATCAGGAGCGACGGCGCAGGCGCGGCGCGCTCGCGGCCGGCTCAGCCATGCGCTCGTAGCGGATGCCGGTGAACAGCAGGATGCTGCCCTGCGGCGAAGCGTCCGCCTCGGCGGGCCGGCGGAAGCGCCGGGTCTGGCCTTGGGGAAACGTCACGACCGTGGCGGTGGGGCGTTCGGAAGCGGGTGGCATGCTCCCGGTCTTGGGCGACCTGTCACGATTCATCGGCTGCAGTCCCGTCCATTCCCGTCGCGGCACCGGCGATCGTCGTTGCCGGCTCGCCGTCGATCTCACGGCACGCTGCGAGATCACCACGTCGTGGTTAACGGAATCTTGCCGCCGCGGGCGGATTGGCTCAGGTCACGGGCGATCGTGCGGCGGCCGACCGGCGTGACCGTCGCGCGCGCCGGGCAAAAACCGCCGTGGCCCGCGACTTGCACGGCGGAGACATGCCCGTGGCGGGCATTCCTCCCTTGGACTCAGCCCCGTCCGTTCATCCGGACGGGGCTTTTTCTTGGGCGCTCCCTGGTGGCCCCAGACCGAGCCGGAGCCCCGACCGGGTCGCATGGCGGGAACCGACGCGCTTCCGTGCGCTTGCTAAGCGCGGGGCTCGGCCGATATGCCCTCCCCATCCCTATCAAACGAAGGACACCGCAGGATGCGCGTGGTTACGTCACGATTCTCGACCCCGTCGAAGAGCGTCTCGAAGACCCTCATGATCGCACCATTCGCCCTTCTGCTGCTGGCCGCCGGGCCGGCACAGGCCCAGCGGGAGGATCAGGGATTGCAACTCGGTTGCGCTAACGATTATTTCCGGCTCTGCGCCGGTGTCGATCCCAACAGCCAGGATGCGGATCGCTGCATGGAGCGCAACAAGAGCCGGCTGTCGCCCGAGTGTAAGGCGGCGATCGGCGATTACGACCGGCGCACCGGCGGCAAGTCGCAGAAGTAAGCCCACCGGCAAGACGGGCGATCGCGCGGCGTCAGCGGCCGGCTCTCGATGTTTCCAGCCAATTCGGAGTCTTGAGACAATGGCCCTGACCGTCGCGGTCCAGATGGACTCGATCCGTGCGATCCGGATCGCCGGTGACACGACCTTCGCCCTGCTGCTCGAAGCACAGGCGCGGGGGCACCGGCTCGTGCATTACACCCCCGAACGGCTGTCGCTGCAGGCGGGGCGGGTGACGGCGCGGGTCGAGGCCCTCACGGTGCAGGACGTCGAGGGCGCGCACGCGACCCTG
>JAKONB010000431.1 GCA_022702195.1 Beijerinckiaceae bacterium
ACCCTGTTCATGCTGGTCTCGGCCTTCTCGGGGCTGGAGACCATGCGGGCGGCCTATGCGCATGCCATCGCGCGAGAATACAGATTTTATTCCTACGGCGATTCGAGCCTGCTGTTCCCAGCGCAGGCGTGAGTCCCGATGGGGCACGCGCCCGCCCCCGCTCCCTCGTGGGGAGCGATTCCGCACGACGCATCCCAGGCGGCAGGCGCCCATGCTCCCCCACCGGGGGATGAGAGTCGCGGAGGAGGGAAGGGAGGTCGGGCCGGCCCGAGCCCCCATCAACCGAGGGCCGTGCGAAGTCCGGCGGGCGCGGGCGTGCCGTCAGGCGATGAGCCATGCCATCGCGAAAAGCCCGCCGAGGAACAGCCCATAGGTCGCCAGCACGGCGGCGACTTCACGATGTTGGATGACGAGGTTTTCTGACGCGGACAGCATAGCGATCGGGCCGGGATTTGTGACATCCCGACCATCTCACGCCGCCCCGGAAATATCGATGCGGCGACGGGTGCGCGCCTGCAGGAAATCGCCGCTGTCGCCCCGCCGCAACAGCCCGGCCGGGGCACGGTTCCGCGCCCCGGCCGGGGCGCTCAATGCGTCGCTTCGGCCCGCGAGCTGGCGTAGAGGTCGGCCCCGGCCTTCGGCCCGGCCGCCTGGACCAGGGTCGCCTCGGCGCAGGTGCCGGCGATGCGAAGGCCGAGCGTGTGAAGGCGCTCCCGGTCGGTGCAGTAGGCGGCGACCCGGGCGCGGCCATATTCGGGGATGGTCCGCATGAGATTGCCGAACTGGGCCTCGTCCGCCCGGTAGAGCGCGGCGATCAGCTCGATCGGGATCGGGTACTTGCCCTGAACCGGCGTCATGGGCCGCATCGGAGAGTTTGCCATCGATCGCCTCGTCATCGGAAGATGAGTCAGGATCGGCGGATATGGTTAACGAAGCCTTTCGACGCGGGCGCGGATCCGCGATGCCGCACCGAAGGGCAGAGGCTCAACGATGGCGGCGGTGATGCCGGTGGCGGGTGGCGTGCCGGCCGACGCCGCGCGGCGCCATCATGGCGCGACCGCTCCGCGGGGCCATCATGGCGCCGCCGGCCGCGTTGCGGTGCTGGCCCGCGAAGGTGCTGTTGCCGGTGGCGGCCGCATCCCGGTCGAGACCGTCGCCGGCCGCGAAACCCGTCGTGCTCAGGCCGAGCGTGCTCATGCCGAAAACGAGACCGGCCGTCAGCATCGCACCGAGGATGGATTTGTTCATGTCGGTCTCCCTCGCGGCGTGGCGCCGCCCGCCGGGACCGGGGCGGTGTCGCCTGGTCCCGAAGGCGGAACGCGGCCCGGGGCGCGAGGTTGCGGCCCGCGCCGAGACCGGCCTCAGCGGCGCAGGATCGTCAGCCAGGACGAGACCGGATCCACCACGTAGGCGGCCACCGAGGCGGCCCATTCGCGGGCCCGGGCGGTGATGGTCCGGCCGCCGCGACGCGCCTCCTCCTCGTCGATGGCCCGCGCGTCCATGACCGCCTGCACGTAGGCGTCTTCCTGCGCCTGGCACTCGTCGAGGGCGTTGCGCTGGCCCCCCGCCTTGCTCTGGCCGAGGGGCTGATGCGTGAAGGCCTCCCGCACGCAATCCTTCCAGGCGCGTTCGAGGGCGGCGACATCGGTGGCCTGCGCCGCCCTGGCGATGCCCGAGGCGGGGGCCAAGGCGATGCCAGCGGTCAGAGCGACGGCGATGACGACGAGCGAGCGCATGCCCTCCCTATCGCCGATCGCAGCCCCGCCTGACAAGAACGAAGGTCCGGTGCCCGATGACGGGCGGGACTGTCCTCACCCGTTGGCCGCGGCGGCCGCCTTGCGCGGACGACCCTTGGGGGCCTTGGGCTGCGGCGCGGCCTTGGTCGGGGGCTCGGGCTCTTCCTCGACCTCCTGACGATGCCGGCCGAGACCGAGGCTCTGGGCCAGAGCCGAGCGCTGGGCCGAATAGGTCGCCGACGTCATCGGGTAATCCACCGGCAAGCCGTGCTTGGCCCGGTACATCTCCGGCGTCAGCCCCCGGATCGTCAGGTGACGGCGCAGGGTCTTGTAAGGTTTTCCGTCCTCGAAGCTGATGAGCGCGTCGGGGGTGATCGACTTCCGGATCTGCGCCGGGGTCGCTTTCTCAGTCTTGTCCTCGGTGGCGCCGGGGGACGTCTTCAGTTGCTGGAGCGCCTGGTAGACCGCCTCGATCAGGCCGGCCAGATCGGCGGTCGGGATGGAATTGTTGGAGACATAGGCCGAGACCACATCACCCGTCAGGGTTACGAAATCGGGCTTCTGCGCTTCGTAGATGTCATCCATTGGTGAGTTCCTCTATGACTTATAACAAATATTTTGGAGGAGTTGCTTTAAAAATCAAGGCGTATTCCACCCTGTCAAAAGATAATAACAAGGGTTTTTGTCCGCTTTCGCACACAAATCTCTGATTGTGCACCCAACCGACATGCGCGCGCGGGCGTTCCACCATCCGGTCGCGCGGCGTCTGAAATGAGGAGGCCGATGGCGAGGTTCTGCGCCGGCCTGCGCGGAGCAAAACCGGCGACAAATCCACCGAATGTCGACGATTTACCTCGCCGGGGACCGTCGATCATCGCGATGACCGGTCAAGGGACCTGCTTCGACACGCCGAGCCATCGGGCATCATCATGCCGGATGTGATCCGACATCCGCCCGATCACCCCAGTCGGCCCGCCCGCGACAGGCACGGTTTCCAAAGGCCGCCCCCGGAGGGATGCGCCGGAGGCGGGCCAGCCGGAGCGGCCAATAATGCAAGATATTGCAGCTACGGCGGTTCGGAGGCCGAGCTCGGCCGCGTATCCCGGGATGACGGAGGCTGCGGGTCCGTCGGCGATGTCCGCCCGGCCCATGCGATCGCCCGGCCGGGAAGGAGCGGGGACCCGCCCCATGGCGCCCCGCCGTCGCGACCGGCCGAACGGACCGGCCGGTGCCGAAGGTTCATCGAAGCCGAGGGACGCTCATCCGGCGGCTTGTCCTGTGCCGGGCGGGGAAACCGGAACAGGGTCGGGTTCGGACTCGGCGTGGTTTCGCGCCACGCGGATCCGGGCGCCCGCCTCGGCCAGAAGCCGCAACTGATCGGGCGACCCGTGCGAATCGGTCACCAGCGTCCAGGGTCGGGGCAGCGGAGCCCAGGCATTCTGCTCGGCGCGGCCGAGCTTGCTCGTATCGGCCAGCACGATCACCTCGCGGGACTGGCGCATCATCAGGGATTTCAGCGCCACCTGATCGAGGCTCGCCTCGCAGAGACCGCGCCCGGCCACCACCCCGTCGGCGCTGACGATGGCGCGATCCGCCGTCATCAGGCGCAACGCCTCCACCGCCAGGGGGCCCACGGTGCTCATGCTGGTGGCCCGCAGCGTCCCCCCGAGCACGACCAGCTCCAGCCCCGGCGCCTCGCCGAGGAGGGGCAGCAGGGCGAGGTTGTTGGTGATGATCCTGAGCCGCCGCCGGGCGAGGAGCCGGCCGAAGGTGGCCACGGTGGAGCCCGCATCGAGGATCAGCGTGTCGCCGTCCTCCACCAGATCGAGGGCGGCACGGGCGATGGCGCGCTTCTCGGCCCCGTTCACCGCGAGCCGCTCGGTGAGCGTGGTCTCGGGCGGGTGGCTGGCGAGGATCGCCCCGCCATAGGTCCGGTGCACCCCGCGCGTCGCCGCGAGGTGCTGCAGGTCGCGGCGCACCGTCGAGGCCGAGACCCGCAAGCGGGCCGCGACCTCGTCCACGTCGATCTCGCCGAGGCTCAGCGCCTCCAACAGCAGCGCCCGACGCTCCTTGCTGCGCATCGACATGGAACCTTTGTCTCCGGGGCGGCGATCCTTCGGGGGGATCCCCGTCATGGCGGAGGCCGGGCCGGCTGGCCAGCCGGGTCCGGGTCTCCCGGAGGGGCGGCGGCGGCGTCAGGCCGCCCTGGGGGCGAGGTCCACGGCCTGGCGCAGGGCCTCCATGAGGCTGCGCTCGTCGGCCACGCCCGTGCCGGCGATGTCGAAGGCGGTGCCGTGATCGACGGAGGTGCGGATCACCGGGAGCCCCACGGTGATGTTCACCCCGGCTTCCAGCCCCAGCACCTTGATCGGGCCGTGGCCCTGATCGTGATACATGGCGACCACCATGTCGTAATCGCCGCGTCCGGCGAGGAAGAACAGGGTATCGGCCGGGAGCGGGCCGTGCACGTCCCAGCCACGGGCGCGGCAGACCGCGATGGCCGGGGTGATCTTCTCCGCCTCCTCGCCGCGCCCGAACAGGCCGTTTTCGCCCGCATGGGGATTGATGGCGCAGACGCCGATCTTCGGCCGCGCGATGCCGGCCTTCACCAGGACCGCATGACCCCGCGCGATGACCCGCTCGACGAGGCCGGGCTCGATCTTCGCGATGGCGTCGATGAGGCCGATATGGGTGGTGACGTGGATCACCCGGAGCTTGGGGG
>JAKONB010000010.1 GCA_022702195.1 Beijerinckiaceae bacterium
CCGAGAGCGAGATGACGCGTTACATGCGCCGGCTCGCCGACCGCGACCTGGCGCTCGACCGGGCGATGATCCCGCTCGGGTCCTGCACGATGAAGCTCAACGCCACCGCCGAGATGCTGCCGATCTCCTGGCCGGAATTCGCGGAGATCCACCCCTTCGTGCCGGCGGATCAGGCGGCGGGCTACCACGCGCTGATCCGCGACCTGTCCGACAAGCTGTGCGCCATCACCGGCTACGACGCGATCTCGATGCAGCCGAATTCGGGCGCGCAGGGGGAATATGCCGGGCTGCTGGCCATCCGGGCCTATCACCAGGCGCGGGGCGACGGACACCGCACCGTGTGCCTGATCCCGTCCTCGGCGCACGGCACCAACCCGGCCTCGGCGCAGATGTGCGGCATGAGCGTCGTGGTGGTGGGCGCCGACGCGCAGGGCAACGTCGACCTCGACGATTTCCGCGAGAAGGCGGCGCTGCATTCCGAGAGGCTCGCCGCCTGCATGATCACCTACCCGTCCACCCACGGGGTGTTCGAGGCGCGGGTGCGGGAGATCTGCGCCATCACCCACGCCCATGGGGGGCAGGTCTATCTCGACGGCGCCAACCTCAACGCCCTGGTGGGGCTCGCCCGGCCGGGCGACATCGGCGCCGATGTCAGCCACCTCAACCTGCACAAGACCTTCTGCATTCCCCATGGCGGCGGCGGCCCCGGCATGGGTCCGATCGGCGTCAAGGCTCACCTCATCCCGTTCCTGCCGGGCGATCCCCGGACGGGGGAGGCGGGGGCGGTCTCGGCGGCCCCCTACGGCTCGGCCTCGATCCTGCCGATCTCCTGGAGCTACTGCCTGCTGATGGGCGGGCGCGGGCTGACCCAGGCCACCCGCATCGCCATCCTCAACGCCAATTACATCGCCGCCCGCCTGAAGGGCGCCTATCCGATCCTCTATGCGGGGGCGCAGGATCGCGTGGCGCATGAATGCATCATCGACGTGCGGCCCTTCCAGAAGAGCGCCGGCGTGACCGTCGACGACATCGCCAAGCGGCTGATCGATTGCGGCTTCCACCCACCGACCATGAGCTGGCCGGTGGCCGGGACCCTGATGATCGAGCCCACCGAATCCGAGACCAAGGGCGAGATCGACCGGTTCTGCGACGCCATGCTGGCGATCCGCGCGGAGATCCGTGCCATCGAGGAGGGCCGGATCGACCGGGCCGACAATCCGCTGAAACACGCCCCCCACACGGTGCAGGACCTGATCGGCGCCTGGGACCGGCCGTATTCGCGCGAGGCCGCCTGTTTCCCCAGCGGCGCGCGCGGGATGGACAAGTACTGGCCGCCGATCAATCGCGTGGACAACGCCTATGGCGACCGCAACCTCGTCTGCTCCTGCCCACCGGTGGAATCCTACAGCGAGGCGGCGGAGTAGGGGGCCGCGCCCCCACCGGTTGTCCGTCACGGGACCCGGCGCGAGCCGGAGGAACCCTGGACGGAGGCCCTGTCGGCCGGCATCCACCCGGCCTACTGGGTCTGCCTGAGTGACGCCGGGGAGCAGGCCTGCTTCCTGGAATGCGCCTTCCGCATGGCGGGGCGACCGACGGCCGCCTGATCTCGGCGCCACTGACGCAGTTCGACGCCGCTCTGATCGCTCGGGCGATGCCGGACTGGGAGATGGTCGCCCGGCTGGTCGGCCGCACGATGCAGCCTCTGTCCTCCGGCATGCCTCCACCCGGTCGGAGCCCCGACGACATCGTCCTGTCCGGCCGCGTGAGCGCCCGGGCGATGGCGGCGACCTGGCGCCGAGGGGGGCCGGACCGGGCAGGCGCGATTACGAGGTTCGGCGTGCGACTCCTTGAGGCCGCTGCGTGGAGGCCGCTTCGTGGATTTTGCCACGACCAGCCGTTTCGGGGAAAATCCAGCCCAGAGGCGCTGAGATCCAGCGTCGGATTTCGGCATAGAATGAGGCCATGCCCGGAACGCGCTACACGATCCTGCCCAGTCCGATCGGCCCGCTCGTCCTCGCGGGCGCGGAGGAGCGGCTGGCCTGCATCGGCTTTCCCTCCGGCAAGGGCGCGGTGACGCCGGGGCCGGACTGGCGCCGGGACGATGCGGCCTTCGGGCAGGCGCAGGCCCAGCTGCGCGCCTATTTCGACGGATCGCTCACCCGGTTCGACCTCGCCCTGGCTCCGCGCGGCACGCCGTTCCAGCACGCGGTCTGGGGCGCCCTGATGGAGATTCCGCCGGGCGAGACGATCAGCTACGGCGAGCTCGCCCGCCGGATCGGGCGCCCCGGGGCCAGCCGGGCGGTGGGGGCGGCCAACGGCGCCAACCCACTGCCCATCGTCGTGCCCTGCCATCGGGTCATCGGCGCGTCCGGGGCGCTCACCGGCTTCGGCGGCGGCCTCCCGACCAAGACCTGGCTGCTCGCCCACGAGCGCGGCCGATCCCCGGCAACGGCCGAGCAGCTCAGCCTGCTGTGACCCGCCGCCTATTTCGGCAGCGCGTAGATGTTCACGTCGAGCTTCTCGTCGGCCTTGTCGGTGAGGTCGGTGACGTATTCCTCGATGAACTTGTCCTGCACCACCACGTCCTTGGCATCGAGATAGGC
>JAKONB010000025.1 GCA_022702195.1 Beijerinckiaceae bacterium
TGGCCGCCGGCCTCGCCGCGCAGGCGGCGCAGTTCCTGTCCAATGCCGGGATCATCACCGTGCTCGACCGGCCGATGTGGAACACCGCGAACGTCCTGCGCGAGGACAGCCTGCTCGGCCGGGTGCTGCACGCCCTCGTCGGTTACACCGATCGGCCGACCGCCATCCAGGGGCTCGTCTATGTCGGCACCATCCTGGTGATGCTGGCGCTGATGCAATGGTCGGCGGCGGACAAGCGCCGTCAGGTCCGCGCGGCCTGAGCCCGCGCCCGTCGGACCGCGTCGGTCAAGTCCGGCGCGCCGATTCTCCGATCCAGGCCTCGAGACGGGCGATGATCGCGGCGGCGTCGCCCGCCAGCACCAGAAGCTTCTGCCGCGCGGTCTCCCCCGAGGCGATGCGGATGTCGGATTTCCGCAGACGCAGGGCCTCGGCGAGATAGGCCACCAGCGCCTTGTTGGCCGCCCCCTCCACGGGCGGGGCGACCAGCCGCACTTGCAGCACGACCCGGCCATCGGCTCCGGCCACGACGCCGTCCAGCCCGTTGCGGCTGGCTCGTGGCGTCAGCCGCACGGCGAGCCGGACTCCGTCCGGCTGTGCGAGGTAGGGGCGAGCGGTCGGGTCGATCATGGGCTGTCGGTGGCGGCTTTCAAGGCTGTCGGGACGAATCGTCCGTGCAGGGGAGGGGCGCCCACGGATTTTCCGATCCGTGAGGCGGGAGTGCGTGCGGACCGGCGCGTCCTCGCGCTGTCCTGGCGGCGATTCCGGCGCGGAAATACACCTTTCCCGCCGGCCCCGGGATGCCTAGACAGCGATGTTGCACTAAGCTTCACGGGATTTCGCAGGAACGCCGCATGTCCGATCTCCGTCTTCGCCGCAGCGTGCTCTACATGCCTGGCTCGAACCAGCGCGCGCTCGACAAGGCCAAGACCCTGGCCGCCGATTCCCTGATTCTCGATCTTGAGGACGCGGTGGCGCCCGAGGCCAAGGAGATCGCCCGCGCGCAGGTCTGCGCGGCGGTGAAGGGCGGCGGCTACGGCGAGCGCGAGATCATCATCCGGGTCAACGCCCCGCAGACGCCCTGGGGTGAATCGGACCTGAAGGCCGCCATCGAGGCCAAGCCCGACGCGATCCTGATGCCGAAAGTCTCGTCCCCGGCGGTCCTGGAGAGCATCGCCAACCATCTCGAAGCCCTGGATGCCGACGAGACCATCGCCATCTGGGCGATGATCGAGACGCCGGCCGCCATCCTCAACATCCACGAGATCGCCAAGGCGCGGCGGGACCGGCGCACCCGGCTGAGCTGCTTCGTGCTCGGCACCAACGATCTGGCCAAGGACACCTGGGCGCAACTCGTGCCCGGCCGTGGCCCGATGCTGCCCTGGATGATGTTCACCCTGGCCGCCGCCCGCGCCGAGGGGCTGACGATCCTCGACGGCGTCTACAACGACATCGAGGACGTGGTGGGCTGTCGCGTCGAGTGTCAGCAGGCGCGCGATCTCGGCTTCGACGGCAAGACGCTGATCCATCCCAACCAGATCGAGCCGGCCAATACCTGCTTCGCGCCCTCGGACGAGGAGGTGCGGCGCGCCCGCATGACGATCGCCGCCTTCGACCTGCCCGAGAACGCCAAGCGCGGCGCCCTCAAGATCGAGGGCCGGATGTATGAACGCCAGCATATCGGCATGGCCCGCCGGGCGGTGACCTGGTCGGAGGCGATCAAGGCCAAGGGGCAGTGACACCCCTCCCGCCTCGACGCGATCAGCCGTGCAGATGGGCGAGGATCGCGCGTCCCGCCTCGGTCGGCTCGTAGCGGCTGCGCTGCGTGCGCGGATTGCGCGCGGTGACGGCGAGCAGACCGGCCTCGCCACAGAGAATTTCGACGCCGCGCAGGACCAGCGCATGCTCGACGCCGAAAATCCGGGCGAAGCTCCGGCTGTCGGCGGCCAGAGAGAGATGCAGAGCTGCCAGGATCCCGGCCTCCAGATTGGAGAGGCCGGGCTGGAGGGCGGCGATCGAATCCGTCACCGCCAGGAAGGTTTCGGCATCGGCCGGGGGTTCGCTCATGCGGCGAGGGGAGCCCGGAGGGTGACCATCACGGATTTGGAGGTCGGCGTGTCGCTCCCCTCACCGAAGGTCGAGAGCGGCACCAGCACGTTGAGCTCCGGATAATAGCCAGCGAGAGAGCCGCGCGGCATGTCGAACGGCACCAGGCGGAAGCCTTCCGCCACACGGCTCACCCCGTCATCGTGGGCGCCGACGATGTCGACGCGGTCGCCGGTCAGCGCCCGGATCTCCGCCAGATCGTCCGGATGGGCGAACACCACGCGCCGCTCGCCGTAGACGCCGCGATAGCGGTCGTCGTGACCGTAGATCGTGGTGTTGTACTGGTCGTGGCTGCGGAAGGTCTGGAGCACGAAGGTGCCGGGCGTCCGGCGCGCCCGCTGCGCTTCGGTGGCCTCCGGGAGGGGATCGGCCGAGAAGTTGGCGCGACCGGTCGCCGTCTCGAAATTGCGCTCGGCGGCGAGGTTGCGCAGCATGAAGCCGCGCGGGCGCCGGACCCGGGCGTTGTAATCGGTGAAGCCCGGGATGGTGCGCTCGATGAGATCGCGGATCCGGTCGTAATCCTCGGCCAGGGACGCCCAATCGACCCGGTCGGAGCCCAAGGTCGCGGCGGCCATGCCGGCGATGATCGCGATCTCGGAGCGCAGTTCCGGCGAGGCCGGCTTGTTGATGCCCCCCGAGCCGTGGACCATGCTCATGGAATCCTCGACCGTGACGATCTGGATCTTGCCCTTGGGGTTCCGGTCGATCTCCGTCCGGCCGAGGCAGGGGAGCAGGTAGGCGACGCGGCCAGGCACCAGATGTGAATGGTTGAGCTTCGTCGCGATGTGGACAGTCAGCTCGCAGGAGGCGAGCGCCTTGGCCACCAGGGTGGTGTCCGGGGTGGCGCGGGCGAAGTTGCCGCCGAGCCCGATGAAGGCCTTCGACGACCCGTCGAGCATCGCCCCGATGGCGGCCAGCACGTTGTGGCCGTGCCGGCGCGGAGGAGTGAAGCCGAAGGTCCGCTCCAGGGCGTCGAGGAGGGCGGCCGGGGGCTTCTCGTTGATCCCCACCGTCCGGTCGCCCTGAACGTTGGAATGGCCGCGCACCGGACACAGTCCGGTGCCCGGACGCCCGACATGGCCGCGCAGCAGCATGACGTTGGCCAATTCGCGGATAGTCGCCACCGAGTGCCGGTGCTGGGTTACGCCCATCGCCCAGGTGCAGATCGCCCGCTCGGCGCCGAGATAGACCTCCGCCGCGCTCTCGATCTCGGCCCGGGTGAGGCCGGACTGGTCGAGGATCGCCTCCCAGGCGGTGGCGTCGACCACGGCGCGATAGGCCGCGAAGGCGTCGGTGTGGTGGGCGAGGAAGGCCCGGTCGAGCACCGAGGGCCGGCCGGCGGCGAGCGCCGCGTCATCGGCGGCGAAGACCGCCTTGGCGATGCCGCGGAAGGCGGCCATGTCGCCGCCGAGGCGGGGCTGGAAATAATGGCTCGCCACCGGGGCGCTCGCCCCGCGCAGCATCTCCACGGTGTTCTGGGGATCGGCGAAGCGCTCGAGGCCGCGCTCGCGCACGGGGTTGAACACCACCACGCGGGCGCCGCGCTGCGCCGCCCGGCGCAGGTCGCCCAGCATGCGTGGATGATTGGTGCCGGGATTCTGGCCCACCACGAAGATCGCGTCCGCCTTCTCGAAATCCTCGAGCAGCACGGTGCCCTTGCCGACGCCGATGGCAGCCTGCAGCGCGATGCCGCTGGCCTCGTGGCACATGTTCGAGCAATCGGGGAAGTTGTTGGTGCCGTAATGGCGGGCGAAGAGCTGGTAGAGATAGGCGGCCTCGTTGGAGGCGCGGCCGGAGGTGTAGAATTCGGCCTGATCGGGGCTGCCGAGGGCGCGCAGGGCCGCGCCGATCGCCGAGAAGGCCTCGTCCCAGGTGGTCGTGACGTAGCGGTCGCTCGCCGCGTCGTAGCGCATCGGGTGCGTCAGGCGCCCCTCGTTCTCCAGGGCGTAGTCGGTCCAGCCGCGCAGCTCGCTGACCGTGTGCCTGGCGAAGAACTTGGGCGGCGTGCGCTTGTCGGTGGCCTCCCAGGACACCGCCTTGACGCCGTTCTCGCAGAATTCGAACGAGGAGCCGTGCTCGGGATCCCCCCAGGCGCAGCCGGGACAATCGAATCCGTCCGGCTGGTTGGCCTTCAGCATCGCCCGCGCGCCCGAGAGCGGCGCCCGGCTGCCGAGCAGATGCTTGCCGCAGCTCTTCAGGGCACCCCAGCCGCCCGCCGCGGACGAGCGCTTGGGGGACGTGCCCTGGGACGACGCGACCGGCTGGTCCATAAACAATCCTGCGGAGAAGCTGACTGAGCGGCCGAGCCGCACCACGACCGTGGGATATCGCAGTGCATGGCTCAGCCTCAATCTGGCGAAAACGCAGGACGGTCATGCATTTGCCGACGGGTTGGTCCCGCCGGTGCATCCGTTTCGGAAGCGTTAAGTTTCGCGTCGCAGCAGCCGGTCGCGCCGCGTCCGGTTGCCCCAGGGAATTGGATCGGAACGGGGTGCCACGGTGAAACTTACGGTGAGAACCCTCGCGGCGATCGGGGTCGGGATCCTCGTCGCCGCCGCCGTGATGGCGCAGGACCGGGCGACGGATCGCCCCTGGGCGGTGACGGCGGCGCAGATCGCCGATGCCCGCGCCTCCGGGCAGCCGGGCGTCGCCCTCACGGATGGACGGATCGCGGTGGAGCCGGTGCCGAGCGCCGATGCCGCTCTGCTCCCCCTCAAATGGGCGGCGATCGGCGCCGGGGCCGGCCTGCTGGTCTTCGCCGGAATCCGCAGGCGGCGATCCTGACGCTCAGGTCGTCTTGGACCAATCGGTGATGAATTCCACGCCGGCCTGCTTGCGGTGCCGCCACAGGAGGCGTCCCCGGCGAAACAGACGCTCGCTCTGCGGCTTCAGGTAGAAGAAGGGCGGCAAGGTCGATGGCGCCTCCGCCGCGAATTCCAGGATGACGCTGGTGGTGGTCAGCGCTTGCATCGCGCAGGGTATGTCGGCGCGGCCGATCTTGATCAGGCCCGGAACGGCCTCATGCTCGGATCGCTTCGCCACGGTGAGGCGCGGGAAGCGGGACTGGATTCGCTTGTTCCGCAGCCTGCTCCAGAAGAACATCCGTTTGCCCCCGCGTCCCGTGAGCGTCAAATCTCATCGCGAGGCCAGACACATCGTGTCGGAGCAGGCCCGCGACGAGATTTCTAGAGTGCCCTCCCATTCAATAGCAAGTTGTTAAGACCACCCCTCGGTTGCAGTTGTGTGATGGGCGAGCGCAGATGATCGTCACCATCGAAACACGCGTCATCAAGCAAACGTGATTCCACCCAATGCCCGACATCGCGATCGGGCGATCCCAGACCGGTAAAGTCACGATCCTACGAAAGGTCCCGCGCGAGATCCGCCGCATCCTTGCCGACGACGTCTTGGAGTCTCTGGATGCCGTCTTGGCGCATGCGCTCGACCAACCCAGACTTGATCGTGGTGACCAGGCCCGGTCCGGCATAGACAAGGGCGGAATAGAGCTGGATCAGGCTGGCTCCGGCGCGCAGCTTGGTCCAGGCGGCCTGCGCGGAATCGATTCCGCCCACCCCCACCAGGGGAATGCGGGAGCCCACCCGCAGGTAGGCCTCGGCGAGCAGCCGGGTCGAGGGCGCGAAGAGCGGCCGGCCGGAGAGACCGCCGGTCTCGGTGGCCAGGGCCGTCTCGGCGAGGGTCGCGGGCCGCGCGACGGTGGTGTTGGAGATCACCAACGCCTGCACGTTCCGGCGCAGGGCCGTGGCCGTCATCGCATCGAGGGCGTCGAGGCCGATATCCGGGGCGATCTTGAGGAGGATCGCCGTCTCGGGCCGCGCCGCGTCGCGCGCCGCGACCACCCGGGCCAGGAGTTCGTCGAGGAAGGCTTCGCCCTGGAGGTCACGCAAGCCCGGCGTGTTGGGAGACGACACGTTCACGGTCACGAAGTCGACCAGGGGCGCCAGGGCCGTGGTGCAGGCGACGTAATCGGCGAGCCGGTCGGCGGAGTCCTTGTTGGCGCCGATATTGACGCCGATCCGGCCCGGGCGCTGGCGGCGGGCGGCGAGGCGCGCGGTGACGACGTCGAGCCCCTCGCTGTTGAGCCCGAACCGGTTGATGACCGCGCCATCGCGGGCGAGCCGGAACACGCGCGGACGCGGATTGCCGGGCTGCGGCTTCGGGACCACGCCGCCGACCTCGACGAAGCCGAAGCCGAGCCCGAGAAGCGCGTCGGGCACCTGGGCGCCCTTGTCGAACCCGGCGGCGAGGCCGACCGGGTTGGGGAAGGTCCGGCCGAAGATCTCCACGGCGAGGCGCGGATCGTCCGGTGCCGGTGCGCGCGGCGGCAGCAGGCTCAATCCCCGCAGGGTGAGGCCATGGGCCGCCTCGGCATCGAGCCGATGCAGCAGCGGTCTGATCAGGGGGAACACGGCGCCGATCATGCGCCGATCTCCACGGGAAAGACGTGGCGCCCGTCCGCTCCGAGGGGGAGAGCGACGACGGAGCGGACGGCCGTGAGGTCGAGCGGGCCGTAGAGGTGCGGGAACAGGGCGCCTCCGCGGGACGGCTCGTAGCGCAGGGCCTCGCCCAACGCGTCGCCGTCGATCGCCACCAGCACGAGGTCGGCGATGCCGGCGAAATGGCGCGCCACCGTCTCGGCGACCTGACCAGCCGTCGAGAAATGAATGAAACCGTCGGCATGGTCGATCGGCGCTCCGGTGAAGCGACCTTGCGCCTCCGCCTCACCCCACAGATCACGCGAGCACACCTTATAGATGATCGACATCCCTCGTCCCTTGTGGATGATTCGGATTGCTGACGACCAAGACGGCAGCCTGTCGGACGGCGATAGAACGCGCCACGGCGCCTCGCAACCGCCCTCGAACGCGGCGGCCGGCGGGGTGAATCCCGCGGATGCGTGACGTTGCTTTCCGGGGGGTTTAGTTCTACTTTCCTAGGATTAGGCGGGTCGTCTTAGTGGCCCGTATACTTCGAGCCAACCATGCTGTCGCACGAGCAGATCTGGACCGCGATCGACCGGCTGGCCGAGCGTCACGGCTTCTCCGCATCGGGGCTGGCTCGCCGGGCCGGCCTCGACGCGACGAGTTTCAACCGCTCGAAGCGAATCGGGCCGGACGGGCGCAAGCGCTGGCCCTCCACCGAATCGGTGTCGAAGGTTCTGGCCGCCACGGGCGCCAGTCTCGACGATTTCCTGCGGCTGATCGAGGTCCGGGAGGGGCCGGCCCGGACGATGATCCCGCTGATCGGCATGACGCAGGCGGGGGCAGGGCGCTTGTTCACCGACGAGGGCATGCCGACCGGTGGACCGGGCTGGGAAGAGATCGAATTCCCCGATCTCGGCGACGATCGCGCCTTCGCCCTCGAGGTCCAGGGGGATTCGATGGCGCCGCTGTATCGCGACGGCGACGTGCTGATCGTTTCGCCCTCCGCCAGCGTGCGCAAGGGTGACCGCGTGGTGGTGCGCCTGACGGCCGGCGAGGTGCTGGCCAAGGAACTCAAGCGCAAGACCGCCCGCACCATCGAGCTCGTCTCGCTCAACCCGGAGCATCCTGATCGGCTGGTCAATGTCAGCGAGGTCGCCTGGATCGGTCGGGTGATGTGGGTGCGGCAATAGGCGGAACGTGCCGGCGAACCCGCCCCGTGGCTTTGCCCGGTCGGCGGATGAGTCTATGGCTGGGCCGACCAGAGACACGCGCGGACCCGCAATGGACTCCACCCGACTGGACGAAATTGCGCAGGTGCGAGAGCTCACCTCCGTCCTGTCGGCTTCGGGCCTGCCGGCCTTCGTGGTCGATGGGGAGACCCCCGAGGCGAGGATCGTCTTCGCGAACGCGGCCTTCCTGGCTCTGGCGGGGTATGGCACGGGGGAGCAGGCGGCCAAGCTCCTGGGTCCGGATACCGATCGGGCGGCCCGTGCGTCCCTGTCCGCGGCTTTGGCGGGACAGCGGCCCGAGGGCGCGGAGATCCTGGCCTTCGCCACGGCGGGCGGATCGTTCTGGGCGCAGATCTTCGCGGTGCCGCTCCCTCAGACATCCTTGCGTCTCGTCCAGGTGGTGGATGTCACCCGGCGCCGCGACGCCGAGGGGGCCCTGGTCCTGTCGCGACAGCGCGAGGCGCTGGGGCTGCTGACCAACAGCGTCGCGCACGAGTTCAACAATTTCCTGCAGATCCTCATCGGTTATATCGACGGCCTCAAGCGCCGGCTGGGCGACCGCGAGGAACCGTTCATCCAGCGCGCGGTGCTCCGCTCCACCGACGCAGCGGAGCGGGACACGATCCTCACCCGCCAGCTCCTCGCCTTCTCGCGCCGGATCGCCCCGGACGTGCGGCCGGTGGACCTCAACCGGCTGATCGCCGCGTTCGGGGACCGGGTGCGCCCGGGCCTGCCGGAACGGATCACCCTGGACATCCAGACCAGCCCGGGCCTTCCCACCGGCCTGAGCAACCCGACCCAAGTCGAGCTCGCCCTGCATCACATCGTCGCCAATGCCTGCGAGGCGATGCCGAAGCCGGGCCGCATCACCGTGGCGACCTTCGCGGTGCCCCCCGGCGACCGCTTCCTGCAACGGCCGGGAGAAGGGGCGGTCGGCATCGCCATCACCGACGAGGGCCACGGGATGAACCCCGAGATGGCCGCCCGCGCGCTCGCCCCCTTCATCACCAGCCACGAGGCCGGGCGCGGCACCGGGCTCGCCATCGTCCACGGCCTGATGAAGCGCCAGAACGGCACCGTCTCGGTGGACAGCACACCCGGCGTCGGCACCGTCGTGCGCCTGATCTTCCCCACCGCCCTCTGAGTTTTCGGCCGATCCGCCGGAAAAGTTCCGGGCGGGCGGACTAAAACGGGGGGTGGAACGTCACCATATAAGAGCCGGCGCTGTCGCCAGGACTCTCAGCGATCTTCAACAGAGGCGGTTTCATGCTCACCCCCACCACTCGTCGCAAGCGCGCGGCGACCATCCTCGCGCTCGCCGCGTCGCTGGCCATCGCCGCGCCCGTGGTCGAGGCGCGTCCGGGCGGCGGTAGTAGCGGCCTGGGCTCGCGCGGATCGCGGACCTACGCTCCGCCCTCGGCCACGACCACCGCCCCCAACACCGCGGCGCCGATCCAGCGCTCGCAGACCCAGCCCGGTCCGGCCATGGGCAATCCCGGCATGACCGCGCCGGCGCAGCCGGGCCGTCGCTTCGGCGGCGGGTTCTTCGCCGGCCTGCTCGGCGCGGGGCTCCTCGGCGCACTGCTCGGCGGTGGGTTCTTCGGCGGTCTGGGTGGCATCGCCTCCTTTATCGGCCTCCTGATCCAGGTCGGCCTCGTGGTCCTGCTGGTCTCCTTCGCGGTGCGCTGGTTCCGTCGGCGCCAGGGCACGGCCGCCCCGGCCTATGCCCGCGACGCCGGCGCCGGACCGGGACCGTCCAGCCCCAACGGCCTAGGCGGCGGCTTGGGCGGCGGCTTGGGGGGTGGTCTCGGCGGAACCGCCGGAATGGGCCGTCCCAATCCGGCCGCGGCCCCGCAGCAGCAGCGTCCGGTCCAAGTCGGTCCGGGCGATTTCCAGAGCTTCGAGATCCTGCTCAACGACGTCCAGGGCGCCTATGGCCGCGAGGACGTGGCGGGCCTGCGCAATCTCGCGACCCCGGAAATGACCGGCTACTTCACCGAGGAGCTGAAGGCCAACGAGGCCAAGGGCGTCGTGAACCGCATCTCCAACGTGAAGCTGCTCCAGGGCGACCTGTCGGAAGCCTGGGGCGAGGGCAACCTGGAATACGCCACCGTCGCCATGCGCTACGCGATCCAGGACGTGACCCTGGACCGGCGCAGCAACCGCGTGGTGGAGACCGGTGAGCCCGAGGCCGTGGAACTCTGGACCTTCGTGCGCGAGCGCGGCGGCCGCTGGATCCTCTCGGCGATCCAGCAGGGGCGCTGATCCGCCCCTCCGCCAACGTCCTCAGGAAAGAAGGCCCTCAAAAAAGACGGCCGCCCGGTCCCGCCGGGCGGCCTTTTCTATGGGGCGAGCGCCCGCGCCATCGCGACGAAGCCCGAGACCGGCACCTCCTCGGCGCGGGCGGTCTCGGGGATGCCCGCCGCCGCCAGCAATCGTCCCGGATCGGCGGTGGCCGCCTTCAGGCTCTGGCGCAGCATCTTCCGGCGCTGACCGAAGGCCGCGCGGGTAACCCGCTCCAGCAGGTCCACCGAACAGGGCAGGGGCGCGGCCCTGGGGGTGAGCCGGACGACGCTGGACGTCACCTTCGGCGGGGGCACGAAGGCGGAGGGCGGCACGTCGAACAGGATGTCGGCCTGGGTGCGCCAGCCGCACAGCACCCCGAGCCGACCGTAATTCGCCCGGTCGGATTCGTCGGCGACGATGCGCTCGGCGACTTCGCGCTGGAACATGAGCGTGAGGGAGTCCCACCAGGGCGGCCAGGCGGGCGTCGCGAGCCAGCCGGTGAGGAGCGGCGTCCCGATATTGTAGGGCAGGTTCGCGACGATCCGCACTGGCCCCGATCCGATCAGCGGCACGGGGTCGAAGGCGAGCGCGTCGGCATCGACCACCTCCAGCCGGCCGGGATGATGCGCGGCGATCTCCGCCAGGGCGGGGAGGGCGCGCGGATCGCGCTCGATGGCGATGACCCGCTCGGCGCCGGCCGAGAGAAGCGCGCGGGTCAAGCCGCCAGGGCCGGGGCCGATCTCCACCACCGTCACCCCATCCAGGGGGCCGGCCGAGCGGGCGATGCGTCCGGTGAGATTCAGGTCGAACAGGAAGTTCTGGCCGAGGGCCTTCTTGGGCTCCAGGCCGTGTTCGCGGACGACGTCGCGCAGGGGAGGCAAACCATCGGGGCTCTTGCCATCGCCGCTCATGCGCGGGGACCGACGAGGCGCGCGGCCAGCCGCAGGGCCGCCATCAGGCTGTCGGGGCGCGCGATCCCCTTGCCGGCGATGTCGAAGGCGGTGCCGTGGTCGGGCGAAGTCCGGATGAACGGGAGGCCGAGGGTGACGTTGACGCCGTCGTCGAAGGCGATGGTCTTGATCGGGATCAGGGCCTGATCGTGCGTCGGCGTCAGCGCCACGTCGTAGGTGGCGCGGGCGCGGGGATGGAACAAGGTGTCGGCCGGCAGCGGTCCGCGGATGTCGATGCCCTCGTTCTGCAATTGCGCCACCGCCGGCTCCAGCACGTCCCGGTCCTCCGTGCCCATGGTTCCGGCCTCGCCCGCATGCGGGTTGAGACCCGACAGGACGAGGCGCGGCTTGCCGATGCGGAAGCGCGTGGCGAGATCGGCGGCAACGATGCGGGCGGTGCGCATCACCAGATCCTGCGTCAGGAGGTCAGGCACCCGCCGCAGGGCGACGTGGATCGTCACCGGCACCACCGCGAGGGTCTCGCTCCACAGCATCATCACCGGGAGCGGCGGCGTCTCGCCGGGCGCCACCGAGAGGGCGGCCAGGAACTCGGTATGGCCCGGATGGGCGAAGCCGACCTGGGTCAGCACATATTTGGCGATCGGGTTGGTGACGAGGGCGGCGGCGCTGCCCTCACGCACCAAGCTCACCGCCGTGGTGATCGATTCGAGGATCGCCCCGGCATGGGCGGCGCCGGGCCGGCCCGCCTCCGCATCGATCCGGACCCCGCTCGGCAGCGGCACAACCGGAAGCGCCCGCGAAAAGACCTCGGTGGCGGAGTCCGGCCCCACCTCGGCGATCGGGATCGAGAAGCCGAGATCGCTCGCGCGCCGTTCCAGGAAGGCCGGATCGCCGACGAGGAAGAACGGCGGCAGTCCGGCCCCCGCGTCGCGCGCCCGCCAGGCCATCAAGGCGATCTCGGGGCCGATCCCCGCCGGGTCGCCGAGGGTGAGGGCGATCGGCTTATGCTCGGTCACGCGCTGTTCCGTCCTTCGCTCGGGCCTGCCGGGACCTCACGGCCGGGGACACAGGTCCCCGGCGGCCTCGCAGATCGGGCCGGCCGAGGCAAGGGCGGCGCCGCGTCACCGAACCGTGGCGATTCCGTCCGACGTGGTGGTGGTGCCGACGTTCTGGCGCAGATCCGCCTCGCCGAGGGTCTTGAGCTCGACGCGCAGCAGCACCGTGCGGTTGCGCTCGGCGGTGCCGAGGGCCGTGGCGATCGGCGAGACGATGTAGTTGAGCGACACCGTGGTGCACTCGTCCTGATAGCCCGCGCCGACGCTGAGGCCCGACAGGTAGGCCTTGCCCGGATTGACGTAGAGCGGCGCCGCACCGACCGGATTGGCGAGGTAGGCGGTCAGGGCATCCGTGTAGGCGTCGCGCACATCGAGATAATGGCTGAGATCGACCAGGGCCGAGCCGGTGACGAACCAGTTCGGCGTCACGTGGTAGGTGGCCGAGGCGGTGATGCCCTCGCGCTTGTGCACGAAGCCCAGCGCCGGCTGCGCCTCGTAATAAGAATAGAACAGCGACATATCCACCGGCGCGAACGGCGCGAAGCGGGCGGTGATGCCGGTCTCGAAGCGGTTGACGGCGAAATCCTGCTGGTTGAAGCGGGCGCGGGTGATGAAGCTGATGTTCTGGTTCGGCGAGACCTGGAAGCGGCCGACATAGTCGGAGAATCGCTTGTCGAGGCCGGAATCGAGGCCGACATTGGCGATGTCGCCCCGGCGGAACGAGTTCACCCCCGCCAGTTGAATGGACTCGCCGAACAGCACGTTGGCGTACCAGCCGGCGGGCGTCACCACCGAATATTGCGCGCCCAGATTGGTGCGCAGACCGCCCTCGACCCGGTCGTAGCCCGAGAACTTGTCCCATTCGAACAGCGAGGTGTCGTCGAAGACGAGGCTCTGGGCGTCCTCGTTCGGCAGACGGCCGATCCGGGTCTCGCTCGGGCGCGCCACCACCTGGGCGATGGGCTCCAGGGTATGGACGCCGAGCGGTCCGAAGTTGCTGACGAACGGGTAGCGGTAATCGAGCCCCACCGCCGGCATCACCCGGCCGGAGAAATCCGAATCCTGCGTGGCGATGTTCTGCACCAGGGCGTTCTGGTAGCCGGAATTGCGGGGGTCGACGAAGAAGGCGTCGGTGCGCAGATAGGCGAACGGCGTGAAGACCTGTCCGGCCTCGTCGATGAAGCTCCGGCGCCAGGAGACCTGGGCCGAGAGGCGGGTGTTGCTGCCGGCGAGCCCGCGCACGAGGCAGGTGCCGCGCGTGAAGGTCAGGCAGGTCTCGTAGAGCGGGTAGCTAATGCCGTTGGCGCTCGGGCTGAGGAGATAGGCGCCGGTGCGCGGGATCCCCTGAAAATCCGTGGCCTGACGGTCCAGATGGGTGATGTTCGATTCGAAGCGGACCTCGCCGCCGAGGATGCCCGGCCCGTTGATGCGCTTGTCGTAATCGATCACCGGCGCGACAACGGGCTGCTCCTTCTGCCAATCGAAGCTCGACAGACCCTTGAAGTAATAGCCCCGCGCCTCGAACCAGGAGCGATCGCCCTGTCCGATGAGATAGGCGGTGGAGACCGCCTCACGGAAATAATCCGTGGTGATGCTCTGGTTGCGGATCCGGTAATTGTCGAGGAACCACTTGTCGGTCACCCCGACGAGGTCCCAGCCGGTCCGCCAGCGGTCGTTGATGTAGAATTCGCCCTTCGATTCCACCGAGCCGCGGAAATCCCGGTCGCCCGCCCCGAGGGGGCTCAGCAGGAACGCGCTCGGCGTCGTCTGGAAGATGCCGGACAGGCGCAGGTTGAACGACCCGGTATCCAGACGATGGCGATACTCCGCCTGGCCCAGCACGCCCTGATTGCTCAGGAAGGCGGGCGACAGGGTCAGATCGTAATTCGGCGCGAGATTGATGAAGAACGGTGTGGACACACCGGAGCCGAGCGCCGTGGAGGTGATGAAGCGCGGGGTCAGAAAGCCGGTCTTGCGCTGTACGCTCGGATCGGCGGCCTCGAAATACGGCAGGTAGGCCACCGGGACGCCCGCGATCTCGAGGCTCGACTCCTCGAAGGCGATCGTGTGGGTCTCGTTGTTGTGGACGATCTTGGTAGCGCGGATCTGCCAGAGCGGCGGCGTCTCGGGATGGTTCTTGCACGGCTCGCAGGCGGTGTAGGTGCCGTAGTCGAAACTCGTATGGTCGCCGTCGATGCGCTCGCCGCGCGGGGCCGAGAACCGGGCGCGAACCGGCTGTCCCTTGATCTCCACCGTCTGCTGCACGCGCAGCGCGTCGATGAAGCCGTTCTTGAAATCGTCGGTCAGCTCCATCGTCTCGCCGGTGAGCACCGCCCCCGTCTCGTCGGTGAGACGGACATTGCCCTCGGCGAAGACCCGGCTGGCATTGCGGTCGTAGCGGACGCGGTCGGCCTGGAGCGTGCGCGAGCCGTAATGCAGCTCGGCATTGCCCCGCGCGGTGACGGTGTTCTTGTCGTTGTCGTAGATGAGCTCGCCGGCCTCCACGAGCAGCCGCTCGCCGGGCTTGGCCACGACCTGCGGCAGCCCCTTGGCGGCCCCGGCCTTCGCGGACCCCTGCGCAGCCGCAGGGGAGCCGAGCACCGTGGGAGCGGCGACCGTGAGCAGAGCCGCCCATCCGGCGGCGAACGCGATGTCGGTGACCTTACGCAACGCGAGTCCCAACTCCAGCCACGACCTCACTCCGCTTGTCCCGCCAGGCCCCGACATCAGCCGTCCTCCTGGTAGAGAAGCGTGAGCGTACCGAGAAGGCTTCCTACCACGGCCGGGAACCATGCCGCCACCGTCGGCGTCACGATCCCCGAGGCCCCGAGGCCTTCCATCACCTGCCGCGCGACGTAGAGCACGAACCCCGCCGCCACGCCGCCCAGCACGAGTTTCCCCACGCCACCAAAGCGGAAGAACCTTAAGGAAACGCTGGCCGCCACGAGGACCATGGCGACGAAGAGGATCGGCCGCGCCATGAGCACGTCATACTGGAGTCGGTAGCGCGTGGCATCCAACCCGGCCCGCTCGGTGCGTGCGATGGTCTCCGGAAGTTGCCAGAAAGGCACAGATTCCGGAGGGGTGAAGCGCTGGCGCACCTGAGACCGGTCGAGATTCGAGGCGATCAGGTAGGTGTCGTAGCTCACCGGCGGGTCACCGGGGGCGAGAAGGCGGGTATCTTGCAGCTCCCAATAGCCTTCGTGCAGGATCGCCCGCGCCGCCTCGATCTGCGACACGAACGTGCCGCCCTCGTCGAAGGTGAAGACCGAGACCCCGGCCAGACTCGTGGTGCCCTCGATGGCGGTCTCGGCGCGGAAGATCGCCTGCCCGTCGAGGCTGCGCTGCCGGATCCATAAGTC
>JAKONB010000437.1 GCA_022702195.1 Beijerinckiaceae bacterium
CCGCATAGTCGGATCGGTCGATCACCGCGCCGATCCCGTAATTGCGCGGCATGAGGTCGTTGGCGAAGTTGGTCGTGTAACCGAGCTCCAGGGGCAGTACCACGCCGGTGGCGCCGCGCGTCGACCAGTCGATCCCGTTATCGGTGAGCCGCTGGGTGTTCGGATTCACCTCGTAGGCCCCGGCATGGAAGAAGACCTTGTCGGAGAACCACGCCTTGGCGTGCGCGCCCCAGGTCGAGATCGGATAATAGGTGAAGTTCGTGTTCTTGAACGCGAAGGTCGGGCTGCCGCAGGTCGCGTTGTTCTGGAAATTGCAATAGACCGGCGAGGAGAGGAAATTGATGTTTCCGGCAAGACGCCCGAACTCGATGTCGAGACGGTTGTCGAACAGCTTCTGCTGGTAGGACAGCAGCGTGATCCGCGCGGTCTGGCCGCCGCCGTAGATCTCCTGCACGGAGGTGTTGTTGCCGATGACATCGTTCGACAGGCTGCGCCCGTGGCGCTGCGTGACGAGGGTGTGGAGCGAGCCGCCCTCGATCCCGGCGAGCCGCCCCAGATCCGCATCGATGCCGAAGGCCACCTGCCCGGTATAGGCGGTGCCCTGACGGATGCCGCCGAACGGGTTGGCGGCCGACTCGCTGGTGTAGTTGAGGATGAAGCTCAGTCCGTTGCCAAGATCGAGGGTTCCGGGGGGCAGGGTCGTCGGCGTCCCGGACTGGCCCTGGGATTCAACGGCGCCCGCGGCCCGGTCGGAGCCGGCGAATCCAGTCTCGTCGGAATTGTCGGCCACGGTCCGGTTCGCGGCGGCCGGCCGGACGATCGGTCGCCGTGCCGCCTGTGGGCGCGTGCCCTGAACGGAGGCTCCGGGTCCGTCGACCTCCTGCGCCTGCAAGGCGGTGCAGATGGCGAACGTGCACAGTCCGATGGCACCCACGCGATAGGCAAAGTTCATCTGGTCTTCCCCTCTGCGGATCTTCGTCCGCTGCTTCGTCATCGTCCGGGCGTCTTCCGTGATCCCGGTCTGGGGAAGACGCTCCATTCCTCACCTATCCGCTTTGTCTTGCGCCGGACCGACCACCCCTCCGCGGACAATGCTCCCGCGCATCGTCTCGGATCTGGTGCCCTGGAGCATCGTCCCGGAAATCGGATCCGGGACGATGCTCAGGCTGTTGATTTTGCATCCTCTTTTCCGGAAGCCGGCAGCCACCTTTCGGGACGATGCTCTCAGACGCCGCGCCAGCCCACCTTAAGATGGCGCGGCGCCGAGGTCGGCGCCGTGATGCGTCAATCCTCGAAGGCGGCGACGCGACGGCGCTCCCCGCGTAGGAAGGCGTCGGCCACATGGATCAGCGGCCGGAGGTCGACGTCGCATGTCCCCGAACGGATCAGCTGGGCGAACCGATCGTAGAGGCCCCGATACTCGGCCTCCGGCGGCAGGGGCTGCGGCTCCCCGTCGATGCCGAGCTGGCTGCCGCCCTTCGACAGGAGCAAGGTCCCGGCATCTGTCTCGACCTGGATGTCCCAGGTCTGGGGACCGGTTTGCAGCCAGTCGAGGGTGACCGTGATCGGTGTGTTCCGGCGGTCCCGGAAGACGAGGTCGGCGGCGATGGGCGCCTGGCGGTTGCTCGGAACCGAGAGGATGGCCTCGGTGAGGAAGAACGGCGGCAGCAGGTGGGTGGCGATGGACAAGGCGTTGATCCCAGGGTCGAACACCCCCATGCCGCCGGGTTGCCAGATCCAGTCCTGGCCCGGATGCCAGTGGCGGACATCCTCCTTCCAGGCGATCGCCACCGATCGGATCTGCCGCCCCTCCAGCCAGCGGCGCGCTGGCTCGACCCCAGGGGCGTAGCGCGAGTGCCAGCTGGCGAACAGCGTCACGCCGTTGGCCCGCGCCGCATCGTGCAGCAGGGCGACCTCCGCCAGGGTGGCGCCGGGCGGCTTCTCCAAGAAGACGTGGAGGCCGGCCTCGAGGGCTGCCAGCGCCGCCGCGAAGCGGACCTGCGGCGGCTGGCACAGGGCGATCGCCTCTGGCTTCTCGGGCGCGGCGAGCAGGTCGTCGAGGGTGGCGTAGTTGGCTGCCCCCTCCAACGTGGCGTTGCGGCTGGCCACCGCCACCAGGTCGAAATCGGGCGAGGCGGCGAGGACCGGCACATGCTGATCCGTGGCGATCTTGCCGAGGCCGACGAGGCCGAGCCGGATCACGGGCTGGGATGACTTCATGGTCAGAGGACCTTACGCGGCACGGGCGCCGCCGCATCGATCGCCAGGGGGTTGCGGAGCGGGAGGCAGAAGGGCGCGGCTGCGATCTCGAACACGTCGCCCGGTTCGGTCCGGATCCCGTCGCTGAACGACAGGGTCGCGGTTCCGAAGAAGTGGACGTGGATGTCGCCGGGGCGCCGGAAGGCCGCGTATTTGAAGTGGTGTTCTTCGAGGTTGGCGAGGCTGTGAGACATGTTCGCTTCGCCCGAGAGGAACGGCTTCTCCCACAGCACCCCGCCGTTCCGGAGGATCCGGCTCACCCCGCGGACCTCCGCCGGAAGCGTCCCGACCCAGAGTTCGGGGCCGAGCGCCGCCGGCCGCAGCTTGGAATGGGCGAGCCACAGGTAATTGCCGCGCTCGGTGACGTGGTCGGAAAATTCGTTGGCCAGGGCGAAGCCGAGCCGGACCGGCGTTCCGTCCGTATCGATGAGGTAGATCCCCGCGATCTCGGGTTCCTCGCTGCCGTCCTGAGCGAAGGCCGGTGAGCGGAGCGGCTCGCCGGGGCCGACCAGGGACTCGCCCTGGCCCTTGTAGAACCATTCCGGCTGGGCACCGGGCGCCCCGGCGGCGGGCTTGCCGCCCTCGACGCCCATGAGGAACATTCTCATGGAATCGGTGGGCGCGGGGTCGGCGGCCGCCGACCGGTGCATCTGGTCGCGGCCCTCCGCCGAGCCGAGATGGGTCAACCCCGTTCCGGTCAGGAGCAGGTGGGCCGGATCGGAATGGTCGATCGGCGCCAACAGGGTGACGGAATCGAGGTCGATGCGCGCGCCGAGGCCCGTTCCGGCCACCGCCTGCGCGAGATCCTGACCCACCGCGAGGGCCGCCGATGCGAGGTCCCGGACGCTGCGAAATCCGTTGAGGGTGCGGGCCTCGCCCCCCGTCAGTACGGCAACGCCGCGCACGCCTTCCGCCGTCCGATACTGGACGAGTGAAAATGCCATGGTGTCCTCCCTGAGCCGGCCTGTGATCGGTCCGGTCTCGATGGTCTCGCCTCGGACCGTGGGGCCGATGGGCGATGGTTCTGGAACGATTTTTCGTTGCTCCGGGCGGCGCCTCGACGCGGAGGGCTCTAGATCCGGGGCCGCTCCGGCACCCCGTCGATCCGGCGTTCCAGCCCCCAGGGATTGTCGGCGCGCAGCGCGACCGGCAGCAGAACGTCGGGAATGTCCTGGTAGCAGACCGGTCTGAGGAAGCGGGTGATCGCCAGGGGGCCCACCGAGGTGGAGCGCCCGTCCGAGGTGGCCGGGAACGGTCCCCCGTGCACCATCGCCGGAGCCACCTCCACCCCCGTCGGCCAGGCATTGGCCAGGACGCGTCCTGCCTTGCGGGCGAGGAGCGGGAGCAGGGCCGCGGCGAGGGGTTCGTCCGGAGTGTCGAAGTGCAGCGTCGTCGTCAGCTGGCCCTCGAGGGCTCGGATGATGCGGGCCGCCTCGTCCAGGTCGGACACCGCCACGAGGATCGCCGCCGGACCGAACACCTCCGCCGACAGGTGCCGGTCGGCGAGGAACCGAGCCGCGTCGGTGCGGAACAGGCCGGCGCGCGCGCGGGGTCCCTCCCCGGCCGCGGCCCGGGCCACATGCGTCACCGCCGGGTGTTTCTCGAGATCCGCCGCCCCGGCCTCGAAGCGGCGATGGA
>JAKONB010000057.1 GCA_022702195.1 Beijerinckiaceae bacterium
CGGCCCCCGGCAGCTTGATCTCGCCGTGGAGCGGCTTGTCGGAGACGCAGAGCAGGGTTCCGTAGGGGACGCGCAGGCGGTAGCCCTGCGCCGCGATGGTGCCACTCTCCATGTCGACGCCGATGGCACGCGACAGGTTGATCCGCCGCCGCTCCTGGCTGAAGCGCAGCTCCCAGTTGCGGTCGTCGTAGGTCACCACCGTGCCGGTGCGCAGGCGCCGCTTCAGGGCGTCGCTGGCCTCGCCGGTGACGCTGGCAGCCGCCGCCTGGAGGGCGAGCTGGACCTCCGCCAGGGCCGGCACCGGCACGTCCGGCGGTACGAGTTCGTCGAGGATGCGGTCCCGGCGCAGGTAGCCGTGGGCCAGCACGTAGTCGCCGATGGTCTGCGACTGGCGCAAGCCCCCACAATGGCCCACCATCAGCCAGCAATGCGGGCGCAGAACCGCCAGATGGTCGGTAATCGTCTTGGCGTTGGAGGGACCGACGCCGATATTCACCAGCGTCGTGCCCTGCATCGTCCCGTCGGCCCCGCGCGCCACGAGGTGGTAGGCCGGCATCTGCGACTTGTGCCAGGGCGAGGCGGCAATCAGGGCCGCCGGATCCGCGTCGGCGGCCTCCGCCCGCGAGACGCTGATGCCGCCGGGCAGGATCAGCCGCTCGAACCCCTCGGCGCCGCTGGAGAGCCGCTCGAGCCCGTGCCGGATGAAGCCGTCCACGTAGCGGTGGTAATTGGTGAGCAGGATCCAGGGCTGCACGTCGCGCCAGTCGCAGCCGGTGTAATGGACCAGCCGGCGCAGCGAGTAATCCACCCGGATCGCATCGAACAGGGCCAGCGGGCGCGGCACGTCCGGCGGCGCCTGCCACAGGCCGTCAGCGACCTCGTCGCCCACCACCGACAGCAGCGGCACCGGGAAGTAGGTGGCGAGGTCGCGCGGGCTCGCCCCGCCGCCGGTCAGGTCGGTGCCCGGCTCGATCACGTAAGGGTATGGGATCTCCTGCGCGCTCAGGCCCACCTCGAGGCTCGCGCCGTAATCCTCCACCAGGGGTGTCAGCTGCTCCAGCAGATAGGCGCGAAAATGCGCGGGCTGGGTGACCGTGGTGGCGTAGGTGCCGGGCGCCTGGAACTTCGCGGTGGAGCGGGCGAAGCGTGGGATCGGCCCCGAGGGCTGGTAGGTCACGCGCAGTTCGGGGTAGCGGAATTGCAGCCGCTCGGTGGCGTCCGGGGGCGGACCGCCGGCGAGGCAGCGGCTCAGGGCCGCCTGAAGCGCCTCCGTCGCGCCAGTATGCAGCGCGGTCAGCCGGTCTATGGCGATCTTCGGATCAGAAACCGACTCCATCGGTCTTAGCTCGTCCCGGATCACGGCATCTCCTCGCAGGGTCTTCGACCGACGAACTCTACACGGCCCGTCGATACCGGGCGACCGCAAGCCTGGGGCCAGCCGCCGCCCATCCCGCCCGCGACGGCCCGATGCCATGCCGCTCGGCAAGCCGTGCCCCATGACTATTTGTGAAATCCAAATTTCACCTATCCTGTCGCTTCTACAGATCTACAGGGAGTCATGTTGCGACTAAATTGATTAAATGCCACATTTCATTGTTGTAAGCTGAGTTTAAAAGACCGATTAAGTCGTTTTTCACGGTTGGCGGCTCAAACCGGCATCCGGCAGGTCGGGGCGCGCACTCGTGTGGAACATCATCGGTTGTGTCGTGAGCGGGGCTGACTTGATGTCGAACGTGATCGCGATCGTGATCGGTACGTTCGCCGCCACGACGGCGATCGAACTCCTGTGCCATGCCCGCCGCGTGTCGGGCTGCCTGCGGCCGATCTGGCTGGCGACCGCGGCGATCACCGGCGGAACCGGTATCTGGGCGATGCACTTCATCGCGATGCTGTCCTACGAGTTCGGGGTGCCGAGCGGCTACGATGTCACCGCCACCCTCCTGTCCCTGGTCTGCGCGGTGGCGGCCACCGGGGCGGGCCTGTCGCTCGCGATCCTGTCGCACCGGCGCTGGGCGGTTCCGTTCGGCGGCCTGGTGATCGGCCTCGGCATCGCGGTGATGCACCATACCGGCATGTCCGCCCTCCAGATCATGGGGCACACCACCTGGGACACCGGCCTGGTGCTGGTCTCGGTCCTCGTCGCCGGATGTCTGGCCGCGATCTCCCTGGTCACGAGCCTGCACGGCTCCTCCGTCTATCTCCGCATCGGCGGGGCGCTCCTGCTGGTCGCGGCGACCGGCCTGCATCACCTCATCGGCATGGCCGCCATGACCCTGGTTCCGGATCCGCGCGTGGTGGTGCCCGACGGGACCCTGCCCATGGACGGGCTGGCGATCGCCGTGGGGCTGGCGAGCCTGACGATCCTGCTCCTGGCCTGCGCCGCCCTCGGCCTGGACCTGCGGACCCGCAGCCTGGCGGCCCGGGAGGATGCGCGCCTGCGCAGCCTCGCCAACGCGGCCGTGGAGGGTCTGCTGATCTGCCAGGGCGACACGATCGTGAACGCCAATCGCAGCTTCGCGCGTCTCGTCGGGATGGACGAGACGGCCCTGCGGGGCAGCGCCCTCTCCACGCACCTTCCCGGGGTGACGCTGAGCGGCGCGCGGGCCGACGGACCGGATGCGTGGGTCGAGGCCGAACTGCGCCTCGGGGACGGCACGCCGGCGCCGGTTCAGCTCATCGTGCGCCCCGTGGTCTTCGGCAACCGGCCGCATCATGCGGTGGCGGTGCGTGACCTGCGGGCGACGCGGCGGGCCGAGCACCAGATCCGCTATCTCGCCGACCATGACGCCCTCACCGGGCTGCCGAACCGGCCGAGCTTCAACGCGAGCGTGGACCGGGCGATCCGGCTCGCCGAGACGACGGGGCGCCGGCTGGCCGTGATCCGCCTCGATCTCGACCGCTTCATCGAGATCAACGATCTCTATGGGGAAGCCGTGGGCGACGCGGTTCTGGGGCGGGTCGCCGACACGCTGCGAGCCGTCCTCGACGACGCGCAGGCCGTGGGCCGGCTCGGAGGCGACGATTTCGCGGTCCTGGCCGTCTGCGACGCGGTCGATACGGCCGAACGGCTGGCGCGACGGATCCTCGCCGCCCTGCACGAGGCCGGCGCGCGGGTTCCGGACGGTCCCCCCGTCGCCGCCACCCTCGGCATCGCCCATTATCCCGACGACGCGGCCAACCGGACCGGGCTCCTGACCGCGGCGGACACCGCCCTGTCCTGGGCCAAGGCGCATGATCGGGGGGGCCTGCGGTGTTTCGAGCCGATGATGGGCGCGGACATGCGTGAACGCCGCGGTCTCGATCATCAGTTGCGCACGGCGCTCGCCCAGGACGCGATGTTCCTCGTCTACCAACCGCAGATGCGGGCCGGAGCCCGGGTCATCACCGGCTTCGAGGTGCTCCTGCGCTGGCGGGAGGCCAAGCGCGGGCTGGTCTCGCCGGATGTCTTCATCCCCATCGCCGAGGAGAGCGGGCTGATCCAGGAGATCGGGGCCTGGGTGATGCGGAAGGCGTGCCGCGAGGCCGCGAGCTGGTCGAACCCCCTGGCGATCGCCGTGAACGTCTCGGGGCTGCAGATTCACGATCCCGGTTTCGTCGAGCTCGTGCGGGAGGTCCTGACGGAGACCGGCCTCGCGCCCGCGCGCCTGGAGGTCGAGATCACCGAGACGGCGCTGATCCGCGAGCCGATCCGCGCCCGCGAGACCCTGCGCGGCCTGAAAGCCCTCGGCCTCGGCATCGCCATGGACGATTTCGGCACCGGGTATTCCTCCCTGTCGAACCTGCGCTCGTTCCCGTTCGACCGGATCAAGATCGACGGCTCCTTCGTCTCGGCGGTGGACAGCAATCCGCAGGCCGAGGCGATCGTCCGGTCCGTGCTCGGCCTCGCCCGGGGTCTCGGGCTGGCGGTGGTCGCGGAGGGCGTGGAGACGGCGGAGGAACTGCACTTCCTCGAGACCGAAGGGTGCGACGCGGTGCAGGGCCACTTCATCGGCCGGCCCGCCACGATCGATCAGTTCGCGGACCTGACCGGCCGTTCCCGCGACGCCATCGCCGCCTGACCGGCCCCGTACCGGGCGGCTGCGCCCTTGCCGTGCCGGACGACATGGCCGAAACGCTCGGTCCACCGCCGGTCCCAGGGAACCGGGGGGTCGAGAGAGGCCGGAGAGTTCGAGCATGCGCGAGGTCAACGAGCGGCGGCCCGGCGAGGAAGCCATTCCCCTGCCCG
>JAKONB010000079.1 GCA_022702195.1 Beijerinckiaceae bacterium
GGCAAGGACGTGCGCGAATTCGACGGCGAGGACTACGTGATGGAGCGCGGGCTGTTCGCGGACCTCGCCATCGTGCACGCCCATACCGGCGATACCGAGGGCAACCTGCGCTATCGGATGACCGCCCGCAACTTCAACCCGATGATGGCCACCGCCGCCACGATGACGGTGGCGCAGGTGGAGCACCTCGTGCAGCCGGGCACCATCGACCCGGACACGATCCACACGCCCGGGATCTTCGTGAAGCGGATCATCGACGTGGGCGTGCGCGAGAAGCGCATCGAGCAGCGCACCACCCGCCCGCGCGCCGGGACCGCGCAAGCCGCCGCCGGCGGCGGCACGCATTGATCGCGGCAAGAACGTGGCGGCAAGAACGTCGCGGCAAGGATCACCGAGGGAAGGAAGCAGAACCATGGCCTGGACCCGCGAGCAGATGGCGGCGCGCGCCGCCAAGGAGCTGGAGGACGGCTTCTACGTGAACCTCGGCATCGGCATCCCGACGCTGGTGTCGAACTACATTCCCGAGGGCATGTCGGTGCAGCTGCAATCCGAGAACGGCATGCTCGGGATGGGACCCTTCCCGTATGAGGGCGAGGAGGATGCCGATCTGATCAACGCCGGCAAGCAGACGATCACCGCGCTGCCGACCACGAGCTACTTCTCGTCCGCCGAGTCCTTCGGGATGATCCGGGGCGGGCACATCAACCTGTCGATCCTCGGGGCGATGCAGGTGGCCGGCAACGGCGATCTGGCCAATTGGATGATCCCCGGCAAGATGGTGAAGGGGATGGGCGGGGCGATGGACCTCGTGGCCGGGGTCAAGCGGGTGATCGTGGTGATGGAGCACGTCGCCCGCAACAAGGACGGTTCGGAGAGCCCCAAGCTCCTGAAGGCCTGCGACCTGCCGCTCACCGGCACCCATGTGGTCGACATGGTGATCACCGATCTGGGCGTGTTCACCATCGACAAGAAGGGTGAGGGCGGCATGATCCTGGTCGAACTCGCCGACGGCGTCACCGAGGACGAGATCCGCGCCAAAACCGACGCGGAGTTCACCGTCGCCCTGGCCTGAACGCACTCCGCTCGACGTGAGCCCCGACGACGGCACCGCTCCAGGGAGGATGCGTTGCCCGACGGTCATGGTGCTTTTCCAACGCCACGACTCCAATGGCCTGTGGCTCTGCTGCAACATTTGTGTCCCGAATACGACAGGCGACACTTTCAGAAGCAACGCACATCTTCAGGATTGGCTCTAACTTGACTTGATAGGGTGATCTCACAAAATCGGCCAGTAACGGCGTGTTTTCCGATGCATGGGATGCCGCGTCGTCGCCGAACAGCACGGATTGCGAAGAGTTGGAGGCGTGAGCCGATCCCACGGGGTCGATCGCGACTCGCGTCATCGCTCCGCCTTCATCATCGGACGCTCCACCCGTCGCCGATCGCGTCGGGTGTCGCCAACCCATGAGTCGGCCGGGCGGAATGACGGCACCACGACGACACGATAAGAACGGGGGAAGCGCATGCCACGATACAGACAATTGCTGTTGAGTTCCGTCACGGCCCTGGCGGCGGGGCCGTTCGCCAACGCCGCCGATCTGCCGATCCTCACATCCGCACCGATCGAATATGTCCGTGTCTGCACGACCTACGGAGCCGGCTTCTTCTACATTCCCGGCACGGATACATGTCTACGCTTGTCCGGTCGCGCCCGCGCCGAGGCGGGTTACCAGCAAAACTTCGTCCGTGGCAACGGACAGGGTGACCTGGGCATGTATCGCGGCCAGTTGCGCATGAACATCGACGCGCGCACCCAGACGGATTACGGCACCCTGCGGGCGTTCGTTCGCGCGGAAGCGTCCAGCCGCACCGGCAATTTCATGTGGTCCGGCACCCTGCAGCGGATCGGCAAAGCCTACGCGGCGACGGGGCAGGACCAGCTCAACCGTGTCCAGCAGCAATTCGACGTGGACAAGGCCTTCATCCAGTTCGCCGGACTGACGGCGGGGCGCGCCTCGTCGTTCTTCGATTTCTACGCCCACGATTTCGAGATCATCGGCGTCTCGCACGGTTCGGACGTGTCGGCGACGAATCTCCTGGCCTACACGGCCGCCAGCGGCACGGGCTTCTCGGCCACCGTCTCGCTCGAGGACCCGTCCTTCCGCAAGACCGGCATCTATGCGGCGGCCGCCAGCGGCCCCGCCCTGGCCGCCTTCGGCACGACCAGCGCGCCGAGCCCGGTCTTCCTCGGTTTTGCCGCCGATGGCACCCCCACGGGGGTCGGCTTCGTGGATGTCGTCGAGCGCAACCGGATGCCCGATTTCGTCGGTGCTGTGCGTTACGATGCGAGCTGGGGCTCGGCTCAGCTCTCGGGCGCGGTCAAGGACGCCAATACCGGAAACTTCATCCCCGGCGCCTATCTCGGCACGACCAACGGCGTCGCCCTGAGCGCGGCCAACGCCGCCGCCGTCGCGCGCCCGGCCACCGAAATCGGATGGGCGGTGCAGGGCGGTGTGAAGATCAATCTCCCGATGATCGCGCAGGGCGACACGCTCTACCTCCAGGCCGCCTATGCCCAGGGCGGGACGCAGTATACCGGCGTGCAATTCTTCACCGCGGGCTACATCACTGCGGCGCGGCCGTTCCAGGGGGCGTCCTTCTCCCAGTACCTGCCGGACGCCACCCTCAATCCGCTGACCGGCAAGCTCCAACTCGTCGAAACGTTCTCGGCGGTGGTGTCCTACCTGCATTACTGGACGCCGCAATGGCGTACCGCCGTCTTCGCCTCCTATGCGGGGATCAACTTCGCCCCCGGTGCGCGCGCGGCCCAAGGGGCGGCCAGCATCGTCGGCGGCACGACGATCGCCGGCGCGCCCGGCCTGCCCAACGCGGTGGGATATCCGTTCAGCGAGCCGCTGCGCGACAGCCACCAATATTACGCCGGCGGCAACCTCATCTGGTCGCCGGTGCGCGACCTCGATATCGGCCTGGAGGGGATCTATTCCTCGACCATCCTCAATAACGGCCGGGTGATCGACCAGAACAAGAGCCCTGGTGCCGTCGTCGCCAGCATCAGCCCGACGGGTGTGCCCCTGACTGCGGCCGGGGTACCGATCCGCACCACCAACGCGACCGATACCTACCAAGTCCGCCTGCGGGTTCAGCGCGACTTCTGACGAGACCGCCGAGATCCGGCCAGGGCCGGTCCGGTCTCCGCTCGGTCGAAGCGGAGACCGGACCGCGAAAAACGGGTCAGGGCCGGCTCTGCATCGGCACGGCGGGGTCGCCGGGCAGCAGCTTCAGGCGCGTCTGGGCCGCCAGCCGAATGGCCGCGCCCTGCGGGTCGAAGCCCGCATAGCCGCGCCGCTCCACGATCTCGAAGAAGATGCGCCGCTCGAAGGCGCGGGTGAAGAGGTGGAAATACGATCCGGTGGCATCGCGGTCGTAGATGATCTGATGGCGCCGCATGCGCGCGACCAACGATTCCTCCAGGCCGAAGCGGGCGACGAGGTCGCCGTAATAATTGCCCGGCATCTGCAGGAATTCGATACCCCGTTCCGTCAGTGCGTCTGCCGCGGTGAAGATGTCGTCGGTGGCCAGGGCGACGTGCTGCACGCCGGCGCCGAAATAATAGTCGACGAAGCGCGAGGACAGGGTTCGGCTGCTGGCCGAGCCGTTGAGAGCGAGCGTCAGCGCCCCGTTCGGCGTGTGCAGCACCTCGCTCTGCACGAGGCCGACGGGATCGACGAGATCGACCTGCGGCTCGGCCTCGATGTCGAACAGGCTCGTATAGAACAGGCGCCAGGACAGCAGCTCCCCATGCGCCACGGTCTGGGTGAAATGGTCGATCCCCGTGAGGCCGGCGCCCTTGGTGTCGGCGGCGGGGTCGATCGCGAAATCCTGCATCCAGGCCTGCTCGGGATCGATCGCGGCCTCGACGAACTCGATGAGCGAGCCGCCCACGCCGCGCACCGCCGGCAGGGTTCGCTCGCCCGGTCCGTGCGCCTGCTCGAACGAGGGGATGCGCAGGCCCTGCGCCCGGACATGGGCGGCGGCCACATCGTTCACCGCCAGACCGATCGCGCAGACCGAGGCCCCGTGCACGGTGCCGTGAGATGCCGCGAAACCGTCGGGCTCGCTGTTGAGCACGAAGCTGATCTGCCCCTGCCGCCACAGGCTCACCGCCTTGCTGCGGTGGCGGCCACCAAGCGTGAAGCCGAGCTTGCCGAACAGCGCCTCCAGCTTCACGGTATCGTCCCGCGAGGCGGCGAACTCGATGAAATCGAGGCGCTCGACCGCGACCTTGGGCGGCAGCGTGCCCCCCGCCGGTTTCACCCGCTGCGTGGCCTCGTCCCGCAGGGCGATCAGCGACCGAACGCCATCGAGCGCCGTGACCCGGGTGGCGTGGGACCGGAAGGTGTCGTTGAAGATCTCGAGGGACAGGACGTCGTCGTAGCCGATGCGCATCAGGGCGGCGACGTAATCGACCAGCGCCAGGCCGCCCTGTCCCGGCATGCAGCGCAGATGCCGGCTCCATTGCAGGATATCCATCTGGATCGTCGGCGCATCGGCCATCTGGACGAGGAAGATCCGCGTCGGATCGATGTCCAGCAGGGTCTCGCTCGGGATGCGGCGCGCCAGGGAGTGGAAGCTGTCGAGGACGAGGCCGGCCTGGGGATGATCGGCGGCCTGGACGATCGCCCAGGCGTCGCGGTGGTCGTTGACGTGGCGCCCCCAGGCCAGGGCCTCGTAGGCGACGCGCAGGTTGCGACGGCCCGCCCGGTCCCCGAGTTCGTGGAGATCGGCGGCGATGCGGGCATGGTCGCCGCTGGCATCCGCCACGGTGGAGGAGCACACCATCAGCAGGTCGGTGCCGAGTTCCTGCGCCAGATCGAACTTGTGCTCCGCCCGATCGAACACCGCCGCGCGGCGCGGCTCCGGCAGGCCCTCGAAATCCCGGAACGGCTGGAGGGTGACGCAGCGCAGGCCGTGATCGGCGATGATCCGACCGATCTCGCGGGGCGTGTGCGGATCGGCCAGGACGTCCGCCTCGAAGAGTTCGACCCCCTCGAAGCCGGCGGCGGCGATGGCCGCGAGTTTCTCCGGCAGCGAACCGCTGAGCGAGACCGTGGCGATGGAATTGTACATGCACGCCTCCCGTGGCGCCGCCGGATGGCGGGTGGACGCGAATTATGCGGGTCCGGACGCGGGCGGGCAAAGTCTATGATGCGCGTGCGGTATAACCCAATGCTATGGATGCCCCGTGCTCAACCTTCGTCAGATCGAGATCTTTCGCGCCGTGATGATCGCCAAGACGGTCAGCGGCGCGGCCCGGATGCTCAACACGTCGCAACCGGGCTTGAGCCGGATGCTGCGTCATATGGAGGATCGCCTCGGCTTCCTGCTGTTCGACCGCTCGGGCGGGCGCTTGGCGCCGACCCGTGAGGCGAAGCGGCTGTTCGAGGAGGTCGAGCGGATTCACAAGGCGCTCGACAATCTCGATCACGTCATCGCGTCGCTGGTCCGGGGCGAGGATGACGTCTTCCGGATCGGCGCCTCCCCGTCGCTCGGGCATTCCATCGTCCCGCGCATTCTGAAGGAACTGACCGGGCGCTTTCCCCGGCTTCTGCTGCAGTTCGACATCCTGTCGGTGGAGCAGGTGGTCGATTATCTGGTGACGCAGACGGGCGAATACACGCTGACGCTGTTTCCCGTCGATCACCCGAACATCGTGTCCGAATGTATCGGCCGCACCGAGATGGTCTGCGTCGTGCCCGCGCACCATGCCTGGGCCGAACGGGGCACGATCGCGCTGCGGGATCTCGCCGACCAGCCGATCATTTCCTTCGAGACTGATACGCCGCACGGTCAGGTGATCGATCGGATGTACAGGCGTCTCGGCCTCGAACGAACGGTCTCCACCTATGTTCGCTTCGCCGAGACGGCCTGCGCTTTTGTCCGAAGCGGACTTGGGATCACGATCGTCGATGCCTTTTCCGCAGAGCAGGGGATCGGCGACGCCAGATCGCTTCGGATCGTCGGCTCGGGGGACATGCAGGTCTTCCTGCATCGGAACCGTCACGCCGCGCACTCGAGAATCAGCAAGGCTTTCGAGCATGAAGCACGTCGGCGAGCCGGCTTCGAGTCGCATTGAGATTGTGAGCTGACGGGAGAGTCCGAACGATCCCGATCGGCGTCGCACCTCGGCCGGGACCCCCTTTTCTGATCCCGGGATGGCGAAAGGCGCTCCAAGCAGCCGTCGCGTGCCGCATCGTCTCGCGCCGGACCGGCAATCCCCCCCCGGCGGACAAGGCTCGTCAGGCAGCCGGTAAGAGGCCGGGCCTGGCAGAGGGCAGGGCCGAGATGGAACGGCGCCGGCCGCGTGTCGCCGGGACCGCTTCCCGTCTCCGAGGCCCGGCGGACGATGACCGGCTTGCAGCAATGATACCCTGTTCGACCATCGGCAGCGGACCCTGGCAGTCAGCCCGGTTCATCCGCGTTGTCGTCCTCTGACACCACGTCGCTGAACGGCACGGTGAGCACGCGCTCGGCCGCCTCGTCCTCCACCTCGAAGGAGCAGGCGAGCCAATCGCGCACGGCGAAGGAGGGTGGCCCGGCCATCAGGTCACGAATGGATTGCAGCGCATGCAGCCGGGCTGCCTCGTGATCGGCGAGTTCGTCACCCTCCGGATCCACCGCCAGTTTCTCGAGGCTCGCGCCATAGCGGAGGTGGAAGAAGTAACGCGGCATCTCACGCTCCCTCGATCAGGCGGGCATATTCCGCTTCCGGCGTGCCGTAGCCGCCATCCGCGATCTCCTCCAGGAGGTCTCGGTTCAACACGGTAATGCGCCCGCGCCGGGCTCGGATCCGGCCGGCCCCCTCGAGCTGCTGCATGGCCAGGGTCACGCCGGACCGCCGAACCCCCAGCATCATCGACAGGAATTCGTGCTTGAGCAGGAGCTCGTCGCCGTCCACGCGGTCGTGGCACATCAGCAGCCAGCGGGCGAGACGGGCCTCGATCTCGAGAGTGGCGTTGACGAAGGCCGTCTGCCGGGTCTGGATGATCTCGGTCAGAACGTAGCGGAGGAGCAGTTTGCGCAGGGTGGGGCTCTCCTCCACGGCCGCGATGACGATGTCGGCGCGAATGCGCAGGGCGGTGCCGGGCATCTGCACGAAATGGTCATACGGAGCGCGGTCGGAGCCGAGCAGCACGTGGCTGGCACCGATCACCCCCTCGCGACCGATGATGCCGACCTCGACCCGATTGTTCGCACTCTCGGTGGTGATCGAACCCAGCCCGCTTTCCACGAAGTACAGATGCTCGGTTCGTGCATTGGGCAGAATCAGCATCTGCTGCACCAGCAATTCCACTGATTCGAGATGGGGTTGAAGCCGGGCGAAGTCCTCGGCGCGCATGGCCTTGAGAAGCCGATTGCGGACGGTCGATTGCTGGACGTAAGCCATGAGCGCTTATCTCCGCGAAGGAGCAAGAGCGCGTCGTCTCTCAGCCGTCTGCGCTCGGATCCTTGTGCAGACGATGGTCATGACATGGGTGGAACGTGAGAGGTTTACAATGCGAACGGGTATGACGATTCGAGCGAGATCTTGTGCGATATCGTACTTATGAGCGGTTCGGTACCGCACCGGGGTGATTTGATTTGTTTACGCCCGAAATGGTCCGTGCTTATGAATGAAGGGGATAAAGCTTGCGCCGTCTTGGTGACAGTTGGCGCTTCCTCTCGGAGCAGTCCATGGACCTCGACGCTCAACGGCCCCTCGTGCTGGTTGCCGAGGCCGATGCCATGGTTGCCGAAGATGTCAGCGATGCACTGAGGGATGCGGGCTACCGCGTGCTGGGTCCGTTCGCGACCACCGGCGACGCTCTGGCCGCCATGGAGCAGGAGAGTCCCGCCCTCGCGGTGGTGGATGTGAAGCTCAGGGATGGTTTCTGCACGGCCTTGGGACGCGAATTGCGTCACCGGGACGTCCCGCTCCTGGTCCATTCCGGTCTGCAACGGGACGAGCCCCGTGCCCTGGGCTTCCAGGACGTGCCCTGGATCAGCAAGCCCGCTCTGCCGCGGGACATCGTCGCGCTGCTCGACGAACTCTCATCCGCGCTCGCGCCGGCCGCCGCACCCGCCATCGCGAGACTTCAGCCGCCCGAGACCGAACCGAATCCCCTGGTGCGGAAGCTGGAAGGGTTCGTCACCCTCTCGGAAACAGACCGGGCGCTCCTGGAGCGGATGAGCGCCCATGCCGTCCTCATCGGGCCGCGCACCGACCTGATCCGTGAAGGCGACACCCCCGATGGCGTGTTCCTGATCATGAAAGGCATCGCCTGCCGGCACAAGGCCCGGGAGAACGGCGCCCGCCAGATCATGGCCTACCTGTTGCCGGGCGACCTCTGTGACCTGCACGTGGCGCTTCTGAGCACGATGGACCATTCCATCAGCACGCTCTCTGCGTGCAATGTGATCCGGATCGCGCCGGAAACCGTGGCGGAGCTCATGCACCACCATCCCCAGATCGCCCGTGGCTTGCGGGTGAGTACGTTGGTCGACGAGGCGACCTTGCGCGAGTGGCTGCTGAACGTCGGCCGACGATCGCCGGTGGAGCGGATCGCGCACCTGTTCTGCGAATTGCTGGTCCGTCTCGAGATTGTCGGGCACGCCCGAGAGGGAAGCTACGCGCTTCCGCTCACGGCGGTGGAACTGGCCGACACAACGGGGCTCTCGGGCGTCGACATCACCCGCGGCCTGCAGGAGCTCCGGCGGCGGGGGCTGATCGACCTTCAGGACGGGCGCCTCACGATCCACGATCTCCCCCGGCTGAAGGACCTGGCGGAATTCAGGTCGAATTACTTGCATCTGAAGCAACGGGCCGCGGCATGAAACTCCAGTTTCAGCCGGTGCAGGTTGCGACGGGCAGCAACGACAGTGACAGCCGTCTGGTGTTCGCGGACGGTTTCCTCGTGGCCGTGCTGGTACGTCTCTCCGATGATCACGAGGCGACGGCCGGCCAATGGTACCTCGAGGCCGGCTTCGGGCGCGTGGATGACGCGCATCCGCCGATCTTCGTCGATCTGAACGAGGCACAGGTCTGGATTGCAGGGCAACTTGCAGCGTCGCGGTAGAGCGCTGTCCGTGATCCCCGGATCACGGACAGCGCTCTACCTCTTTGCTGAGTATCGCATTGTCTCACGCCGGACCGGCCACCACTTCGGCGAGAAGGGCTCCTGGGCGCCGTCCGTTCTCCCGGGATCACGCAGACCGCTTCAGGGGAAAATTTTCGCCAGCCGCACCTGGACGAAGGTCGATTGCTTCGTTCCATTCTCGACGATGAAATCCTGGCCGATCATGGCCTGGATCTGAAACGTCGGCGCCGGGAAATAGGCGATGCCGAGACGGCCATACTGCGTCGCCTGCGCGTTCCGGAGTGATGTCTGCTGGAAGACCTGATTGCCGCCGATCCGGCCGCCCAGCCCGCCCCCGACTTCCAGGGCGGGGGTGATCTTGTACCGCAGGTAGGCCTGCAACTCGAATTGCGGATCCTGAGCAAGCCGCCCGATGCCGCCCAGATTGGATCGGGTGTTGTCCGAGTAGAAGGCGACATCGCCGACCAGGTCGAGGGACCAGGCGGGATCGAAGTGTTTGACATAAGCCGCCTGGATGATCCCCTGCCAGCGATTGGAGCCGAAGTTCAAGGGCTTGGTCTCATCGTAGGTGCCGGTGGGCGCGATGAGGTAGGGGGTTATGGCAAAGACGTCCTTGAATGCGGTATCGAGCTGAAACTTGAACGGGGCCGCCAGAATGAGGTCGCCCACGCCGCCCGGCGATCCGAGGGGCGCCAGCACGCCGCCGGTGGAGATCGCGCCGACCGGGAGAAGGAATTGCGGGTCGACCGTCACGCCCGGAGCGACCTCATACACGTGCAGCACGCGGATGATGCCCACATTGGTATCGAGCTTCGCGTCCGACGTCGTCTTGGCTCCACGGACAAAGGCTTCGTCGCCATGACCATGCTGATAATACAGCAACCCGATCGTCGCTCCGGAGGGAAACTGCTCGTAATCTCCCGGATTGACCTCGATGGCCTCGGCGCGAAAGCTCACGCATAGGCTGAGAGCGGCCGAGATCAGGCTCAGTCCAACTTTGAACGACATCATGCACCCCTCGCCCCCGGTCCGATGTCAGGGGGATCATGAGGGAGAGCATCCGGATTTTCGGCCGGTGGTCGTTATCCGCAAACGGCTTTCGTTGTTCGATTCCTGCGTAAGCCGGGCAAGCCGCCGCGATGCGAGCCGCAGGGCCTATCGCTGGGCGGATACGCGCAACTGGGCCGGGGTCACGCCCATCGCGTTGCGGAACGCGCGGGTGAAGTTCGCCTGGGACGAGAACCCGGTCGCCGCCGCGATTTCGGCGATCTGGGTGTCCTCGGTCAGCAGCCGGTGCTTGGCGAGATCGAGCCGGCGCCCGCTCACATACTCGTACGGCGTCCGCCCGGTCGCCGCGCGGAAGCTGCGGGTGAAGTGCGCCACGCTCATGCAGGCGGCGGCCGCGAGGTCGGCGACCGCGAAATCCTCGAACAGGTGGGCCGCGATGAAATCCTCCACCCGTTCCAGGCGCCGCCGGTCGAGCGGCTTGTCGGCGCTCTCCTTGCGCCGAACGTTCGCGGCTGAATAGCGCTGTACGAGATGGGCGGCGAGCGCGACGCCCAGGGATTCGATGAGGAGCCGTCCGGCCGCGGACTCGTCCTCCAGCTCCTCGATGATCCGGCCCGCCACGTGCTCGATGAACGGATCCTGCGCGATGACTTCGTAGCGCAGTTCGACCCGGGCCGGATCGATGTCGAGGTCGCGCAGCAGGGTCTCCTCGAACGGGCGGCCCGGCAGGAAGATGTGCAGGCAATCCACCATCGGATCGGAGATGTTGACGTATTCCTCCTCGATCCCGGCCGGGCAGAGCCAGACCGTGCCGCGATGGCCGTGGGTCTGCTGGCGCCGGCCGCTGCCGATCCGCTCGACGAAGGTCCGGCCGCGCAACAGGATGGCGATCTCGGTGTCGCGCGGGGTGAGGGCCGGCAATTCGCCGGGCATGTGGCTCCAGCGCTCGGCATGCAGGTGCGACCAGCGCAGGCGGTTCGACGTGTCGAGCAGCCGTCCGGTCACGTACTTGTCGACCGAATGCCCCAGCATGCCTGATCCTTTCCTCCAAAAGCTCGAACGATTCCAATCGACAAGCACATCCCGCGCCAAGGCATCGTCGGCGCGCGGAACGGGAGCGCTCCGCTCCTTCGGGCACAGGACC
>JAKONB010000124.1 GCA_022702195.1 Beijerinckiaceae bacterium
AAGCGCGTGCGCATGGGTCATCTGGCCTTCCTCGGCGCCCGCCGGGTGAACGGCGTCTCGGCGCTGCACACCGACCTGATGCGCAAGACGGTGTTCAAGGACCTGCACGCCCTCGACACCGACAAGATCGTCAACAAGACCAACGGCATCACCTTCCGCCGCTGGCTGCACAACGCCAACCCGGAGCTGGCCCGGCTCGCCGTGGAGATGGTGGGCGAGCGCGTGCTCGATGCGCCCGAACTCCTGGTGGGACTCGCCGATCACGCGAGCGACCCGGCGTTCCAGTCCCGCTACGCCGCCATGCGCCGCACCCGCAAGGAGAGCCTCGCCAAGGTGGTGGCCGAGCGCACCGGCATCGCCGTCGATCCGGGCGCGCTGTTCGACGTCCAGATCAAGCGCATCCACGAGTACAAGCGCCAGCTCCTCAACGTCATCGAGACGGTGGCCCTGTACCAGGCGATCAAGGCCGAGCCGCACAAGGACTGGACCCCGCGCGTCAAGCTGTTCGGCGGCAAGGCGGCGCCGAGCTACGTCCAGGCCAAGCTGATCATCAAGCTCGCCTGCGACGTCGCCAAAGTGGTCAACGCCGATCCCGACGTGGCCGGTCGGCTGAAGGTGGCGTTCCTGCCGAACTACTCGGTGAGTCTGGCCGAGGCGATGATCCCGGCCGCCGACCTGTCCGAGCAGATCTCCACCGCCGGCATGGAAGCGTCGGGCACCGGCAACATGAAGCTGGCGCTCAACGGCGCGCTGACCATCGGCACCCTCGACGGCGCCAATATCGAGATCCGCGACCATGTCGGGCCGGACAACATCTTCATCTTCGGCCTCGACGCGGCCGGGGTGCAGGCCCGCATGGACGAGCCGGATTACGCCGCCGCGGCCATCGCCGCCTCGCCCCGCCTCGCGGCGGCCCTCGACCTGATCGCGTCGGGCGGCTTCTCGCCGGACGAGCCCCACCGCTTCCGGCCCATCGTCGACGACCTGCGCCGCCACGACCGCTACCTGCTCACCGTCGATTTCGACGATTACTGGCGGGCGCAGCGCGCGGTCGATGCCGCCTGGGCGGACCCGGCGACCTGGTGGCGCAAGGCTATCCTCAACACCGCCCGCATGGCCTGGTTCTCGTCGGACCGCTCCATGCGCGAATATGCCGAGGAGATTTGGCGCGTCCGCCTCGACTGATCGCGCCGGCCGGTCACGATCGCGGCCCGAACAGGATGATGCCGGCGCCCGCCAGACACAGGGCGGCGCCGGCCAGATCGAAGCGGTCCGGCCGCTGATCCTCGACGATCCAGAGCCAGAGCAGCGAGGCGAGGATGTAGATCCCGCCATAGGCCGCGTAGGTGCGCCCGGCGGCCTCGCCCTCGACCCGGGTGAGCAGGATCGCGAACAGGGCGAGGCTGATCCCGCCCGGCACCAGCCACCAGGCGGAGCGGCCCAGCCGCAGCCAGGCCCAGAACGCGAAGCAGCCCGCGATCTCGGCGAGGGATGCGGCGGCGAAGATCAGGAACGTCATCGGGCCATCAGGCGACCGTGAACCGGTAGGTGGTTCGCGCGGCGTAGACCTCGTCGGGGCGCAGCGCCGTGCTCGGAAAGTCCGGATGGTTGGGCGCATCCGGAAACCCCTGCGCCTCGAAGCAGACCGCGTCGCCCGCGCGGTAGAGGCCGCCCCCCGATCCCGTCACCGTACCGTCCAGCATGTTGGCCGTGTAGAGCTGAAGCCCCGGCAGGGTCGTCGCCACCACGAGGCCGCGACCGGAGCGCGGCTCGGTGGCCCGGGCCACCGGGCGCAAGGCATCGCCCGGCCGCAGCACGTAGGTGTGGTCGTAGCCATGGGCGAGGGCGAGCTGGCTGTCGGCGGTGCGGATGCGGGCGCCGAGGGGCGTCGATTCCCGAAAGTCGAACGGCGTGCCCGCTACCGGCCGGATCGCGCCGGTGGGCACCTGATGCGCGTCGGTGACCAGCACCGCGTCGGCCTCGATCGTGACCGCGTGGTCCAGCACGCTGCCGGCGCCCTCGCCGGCGAGGTTGAAGTAGCTGTGATTGGTGAGGTTGAGGATGGTAGGCCGGTCGGTCCGGGCGGCGTAATCGATGGCCAGGGTGTCGTCCTCGGGCAGGCTGTAGGTCACGCGGATGTCGAGGTTGCCCGGAAAGCCCTGCTCGCCGTCCGGTGAGCGGCGGGTGAGGACCAGCCGGCGCACCTCCGCTGCCTCCACGCGCCAGACATGTCGGTCGAAGCCGCGCGGGCCGCCATGCATGGCGTTTCGGCCCGCGTTCTGGGGCAACTGGAACACCTGCCCGTCGAGGGTGAAGCGGCCCTGGCCGATCCGGTTGGCGTAGCGCCCGATGATCGCGCCGAAATGCGCGTCGCTGGCCTCGTATCCGGCGAGATCCGCCGCGCCGAGGACGACGTTGGCCGCGCTCCCGGTCCGGTCGGGGGCCTCGATCCGCGCGACGATGCCGCCGTAATCGAGGATCTGGACGCGCAGAAGCGGGCTGCTCAGCGTGTGGCGCGTCACCGCCTCACCGGTGCGGGTCCGACCGTAGGGTTCCGGTGCCATCGCCTGCCTTTCTCTCCATCCGCGACGCTCAACGCGCCAGGGGGAAGGTCGGTCCGCTACCGATCAAGGCGTGAGCGACAGCTCGGCGGCATCGCCCAGCCCCTGCATGCGGTGCAGGCGGGCATAGGCCCCCCCCTGGGCCATCAGCTCCGCATGGGTGCCGGTCTCGGCGACGCGGCCCGCCTCCATGACCACGATCAAGTCGGCATCCCGCACCGTCGAGAGCCGGTGGGCGATGACCAGGGTGGTGCGCCCCGTCATCAGGCGCAGGAGCGCTGCCTGCACCAGGCGCTCGGATTCGGAATCGAGGGCGCTGGTGGCCTCGTCGAGCAGCAGGATCGGCGCGTCCTTGAGGAAGGCGCGGGCGAGCGAGATGCGCTGGCGCTCGCCGCCGGAGAGACGGCCGCCGGACGGGCCGACGCGAAATTCATAGCCCTCCGGCAGCGCCGCGATGAAGCCATGCGCCGCCGCCGCCTCGGCCGCCGCCGCGATCTCGGCCGGGCTCGCGCCGGGGCGGCCGAAGGCGATGTTGGCCGC
>JAKONB010000202.1 GCA_022702195.1 Beijerinckiaceae bacterium
CGTCTTTTTCCGAAAGTCGGCAACCCCCTTTCGGGACGATGCTCTAGCTGGCCGGAGCGGCGACGCCGTCCGGCGGGTGCGTTTCCACGTAGCCGCTCACCAGCGGGCTGCCGGGCTTCATGATGGTCAGCACCAGGGCGATCACCGCGAGCAGGCCCGCCAGGGCGGCGGGGAACAGGAAGGCGTCCTCGCCGTAATGGAGCTGGAGGAAGCCGCCGGTCACTGCGCCGGTGCTGAGGGCCGCCCAGAGGGGGGCCTGGATCCAGAATGACGGGGCCACGGTGCCGAGCATCAGGTTCGCGAGCCCAGTGCCGAACCGCACCACCGCGCCGGTGACGTAGGTGAGGGCGAGGCTGCGGCCCGCCTCGTCCTGCAGCGTCGCGTTCTGGAGGCCCAGCGCGAGAACGATCGGGTAGGCATGCAGCGGCACCGCGAAGGTGCCGTAGGGGCTGATGAGCCCCACCGTCAGCAGCACCGCCTGGAGCAGCAGCAGGACCGACAGGCGCCAGCGCCCGACCCAGGCGGCGATCAGGGTGCCGGCGAAGGCGCCGAAACAGAAGACGACGATCACCGAGGCGACGCGCGAGGCGCTCTCCCAATCGAACCGGCTCACCGACACGCCGAACCGGGTGGTGTTCCCGCTCATGAACGACATGAAGAGCTGCGAGAATTCCAGGAAGCCGATGGAGTCGGCACACCCCGCCACCGCCGCGAGGGCGAGGGCGAACGGGATGCGCGTCGAGGCGCTGGCCGGGAACGACTTGTTCTGCGTGTCTGCCATGAGGTCTCCACTCGCATTCTGGGGGCCAGAGGCCGGCGACGTCTCTCAAGAGCACGAAGCGGTTCGACGGGAAACCGCTTCATGCCCCAATTCCTTGTGATCGCGTGACCTTTTCGGAAAAACCGGGTCCCGCTCTCTCCGCATCTCACACCGGGCCGGGGCCGTCGAACGGTCCCGCGGCTTCGGGGTTTTCGATGCGCAGCAAGCTCAGCAACCCACGGATCCGGTTTGGGTTCACCGATCGGGCGCTGTCTGCGCTCCAGCGCACATGCGGCGCGCCACCACCACCCGGCCGGGAACGTCCGCGCCGCGCTCGCGGCGAAGCGCCGCCGGCGTGAGGCTGCGCAGGGTCAGACCCGCCCGCGCGAGACCGTCACACACCAGCTTGTCCGACTGGGCGTAGCGGGCATCGGGGCCGAGGACGAACCCGTCGCCCGCGCAACTCTGGACCGAGAAGGCGAACAGCCCGCCGGGTCGCAGGGCGCGGGCGATGGTCGCGAGGGCGCCCGTGAAATCGTCCACATAGATCAGTACGTCCGCGGCGATCACCAGATCGACGCCGCCTTCCGGCCCGTCGGCGAGGACAGTGAGAAAATCGGCCTCCACCAGCCGGGCGTAACGCCGGCCGCGCGCCGCCTGGGCGAGCATGGCCGGCGACAGGTCGACCCCGACGAGGCGGCGCGCCCGCTCCCCGAGGGCCGCCCCGACCAGGCCGGTGCCGCAGCCCAGATCGAGCGCATCCTCGTAGGCCGCAGGTGCATCGGGCAGGGCGTCGAGGGCCGCCACGATCAGCTCGGGGGCGCGGTAGCGCAGGGTCTCGACGAGATGGCGCTCGAAGCGCGGGGCGTAATCGTCGAACAGGGCGCGGACATAGCCGGGCGACATCGCCCCCATCGGGCCGCCCTGGCCGATCTGCGCCAGTTCGATGCGGGCGCCGAGCGCGTCGTCCGGGTCGATGTCGATGGCGGCGGCGTAGGCGCGCAGGGCCGCCTGGTGGTCCGCCGCATCGCCGCTCTGCCGGTGGCGCGCCTCCCGCGCCCGCCCCAGGAGGAACCAGGCCGGCGCGTAGAAGGGCGCGAGCTCCAGGGCCTGCTCGGCCATCTCCGCCGCGCCCCGCGCGTCGCCGTCCGCGAAGCAGGCTTGCGCATAGGCGTAGCGGCGGTCGGCGAGGAGGTCGCCCGAAGTGTGGTGGCGTGACATCTGGCTTCGTTCGCGGGATCGGCGCCCTATATGCCGCGCGGATGACCCTGCACGCCAGCGATCTCCTCACCCTCACCCGCGAGGGGCTCCACTGCCCCCTCGGCGATTTCCACGTGGATCCGACCTGGCCGGTGCCGCGGGCGCTGATAACCCACGGCCATGCCGACCATGCCCGCGCCGGCCATGGCAGCGTGCTGGCCACTGACCAGACGCTGCGGATCATGGCCGTGCGCTACGGCGAGGATTTCTGCCGGACCCGGCAGGTGGCGCCGCTCGGCGAGCCGATCCGCATCGGCGACGTCACCGTGCGCTTCGCGCCGGCCGGCCACGTGCTCGGCTCGGCCCAGATCGCCATCGAGGCCCAGGGCGTGCGGGTGGTGGTCTCGGGCGATTACAAGCGGGCGCGCGACCCGACCTGCCTGCCCTTCGAGGTGGTGCCCTGCGACGTGTTCATCACCGAGGCGACCTTCGGCCTGCCGGTGTTCCGGATGCCCGACACGGCGGCCGAGATCGCCAAGCTCCTGGCCTCCGTCGCGCTGTTTCCCGAGCGCGCCCACATTGTCGGCGCCTATGCGCTGGGCAAGGCGCAGCGGGTGATGGCCCTGCTGCGCGAGGCCGGATACGACCGGCCGATCTATCTGCACGGGGCGATGGAGAAGCTGACCGAATTCTTCAAGGGCGAGGGCATCGCGCTCGGCGAGACCCCCAAGGTGGTGGCGACGGAGCGGGCCAAGCTCCACGGCGCCATCGTGCTGTGCCCGCCCTCGGCGATCCAGGACGTGTGGTCGCGCAAATTCCCCGATCCGGTCACCTCCTTCGCCTCGGGCTGGATGCGGGTGCGCGCCCGCGCCCGCCAGAAGGGGGCCGAACTCCCCCTCTGCATCTCCGACCATTCCGACTGGCCGGACCTGTGCCGGACGATCCTGGAGACCGGGGCCGGGGAGGTCTGGGTGACCCACGGCCAGGAGGATGCGCTGGTGCATTGGTGCGGGACGCAGGGCATCGCGGCCAAACCGCTGCATCTCCTGGGCTACGGCGACGACGGAGAGGCCGAGCCTGCCGCTGGCGCGGAGGAGGCCGCGTGAACGATTTCGCCGAACTCCTCGACCGCCTCGCCTACGAGCCGCGCCGCAACGCCAAGCTGCGGCTGCTGCAGGATTACTTCGCCCACGCCCCCGACCCGGAGCGGGGCTACGCCCTGGCGGCGATGACCGGCGGGCTGACGTTTCGCGAGGCCAAGCCCGCGATGATCCGCGGCCTGGTGGAGGCGCGGGTCGATCCGGTGCTGTTCGCCCTGTCGCACAATTACGTGGGGGATCTCGCCGAGACCACCGCGCTGATCTGGCCGGCGCCGGGCTCGAACCTTCCGCCCGCAGAAGCGGGAGGGGACCAGCCCGCCCCCATCGGCCACAACAACCCGCCGCCGCACGTGCCGACCCTGTCGGAGGTGGTCGAGACCCTGGCGACCATCCGCAAGGCCGATCTGCCCGGCCACATCGCCACCTGGCTCGACGCGCTGGACGAGACTGGCCGCTGGGCGCTCCTGAAGCTCATCACCGGCGCCCTGCGGGTCGGCGTCTCGGCCCGGCTCGCCAAGACCGCGCTCGGGGCGCTCGGCGGCCACGAGGCCGACGCGGTGGAGGAGGTCTGGCACGGGCTGGAGCCGCCCTACGCCACCTTGTTCGCCTGGGTCGAGGGGAGGGGGGAGCGCCCCACCACCCTCAACCCGGCCCCGTTTCGGCCGCCGATGCTCTCGCACCCCATCGACGAGGAAACGGACTTCGCGAAACTCGATCCCGCCGCCTTCTCCGGCGAGTGGAAATGGGACGGTATCCGCGTCCAGCTCAGCGGTGGCCGCGACGAGGCCGGCGCGCAGGTGGCGCGGGTCTATTCGCGCACCGGCGAGGACATTTC
>JAKONB010000260.1 GCA_022702195.1 Beijerinckiaceae bacterium
AGATGGCGCAGGCGGCCTCGAGATCGCGCACGGCGATGGCCACGTGATTCAGGCGTCCGATCATGTTTGCTCCCTCCCGTGAATCGTCTTTTTACAGTCCCCCTCCCCTCTGCGGGAGAGGGTGGCCCGCGAGGCGGGTCGGGAGAGGGCGCCCGATATCCGGCGACATCGCCCCCTCCCCGCCTCGTCCGCCGATGCCTTCCCCCGTCTCATATCGCGCAAGCCCGATAGGAACGCTCAGGTGCGGAATTCGGGCAGGCCCGCATTCCGCACGGGGCAAGAGCGATCGTCGTTAAACCTCCACCACCTGCACGTGGCAGGCGGGCTTCTTGCCCCAGGCCTCGTTGACGCCGGAGCGGATCGCCCGGTCCACCGCCTTCTCGACGCCCTCGGCATCCCGGCGCTTGGCCTTGGATAGGCCGCTGAGGGTGCGCGAGACCGATTCGATCACCACGTCGAGCATCGGCTCGCCGTTGCGGCCGCGATTGGGCAGGCCGATGATGTCGATGGCCGGCTCGCCCAGAACCTCGCCCTGCTCGTCGATGGCGATGGCCACCGAGACGAGGCCGGCCTGGGCCAGCTTGCGGCGCTCGGGGATCGCCCGGTCCTTGCCGTCGATGAGGACGTTGCCGTCCTTGAACAGGCGCCCGGCCTTGACGTGGTCCACGATCTCCGGCGTGCCGGGGGCGAGGCGCACGACGCTGCCGTTGCGGGCCTTGACGATGTTGGGCACGCCCTGAGCGCGGGCGAAGCGCGCATGCTCGTCGAGGTGCAGCGCCTCGCCATGGACCGGGATCGCGGTCTGCGGCCGGGTCCAGGCATACATCTCGGCCATCTCGTCACGCCGGGGATGGCCCGAGACGTGGACGAGCTTGGTGCGGTCGGTGACCACCTCGATGCCCGCATTGATGAGGTCGTTGATGATCGCCCCCACCGCCCGCTCGTTGCCCGGAATGGCGCGGGAGGAGAAAATCACCCGGTCGCCGGCCGCGAGGGTGATGTCGGGGTGGTCGTCGCGCGAGACGCGGGCGAGGGCGGCGCGCTCCTCGCCCTGCGAGCCGGTGAGCAGGGCCACCACCTTGTCGCGCGGCAGGTAGCCGTAGCTGTCCGACGAGCGGAAATCGGGCAGACCGTCGAGGAAGCCGCATTCGCGGGCCACCGCGATGACCCGGTCCATGGCGCGGCCGACGGCCACCACCTCGCGACCGCAGGCCTGGGCCGCCTCGGCCACGGCACGCATCCGGGCCACGTTGGAGGCGAAGGTCGTCACCGCCACCCGATGCGGCGCGTCGGCGATCAGCTCGCGCAGGGTCGCGGCCACCTCGGCCTCGCTCGGGGACCGGCCCTCGCGCACGACATTGGTGGAATCGCTGATCATGGCGAGGATGCCCTCGTCGCCGAGCGCCCGGAACGCGGCCTCGGAAGTCACGTCGCCGAGGATCGGGGTCGGGTCGAGCTTCCAGTCGCCGGTATGGAGCAGCAGGCCGTGGGGCGTGCGGATCGCCACCGCGTTCGACTCGGGGATCGAGTGCGAGACCGGGATGTACTCGATCTCGAACGGGCCGATCTGCACCCGGCGGCCGGCCTGGATCTCGCGCAAGGTCACCTTCGGGGCACCCGGCTCGCTGAGGCGGCGCGCCTCCAGCAGATTCTTGGCGAAGCGGGTGGCGTAGACCGGCGCCTTCAGCTTGGGCCACAGCTCACCGATGGCGCCGATATGATCCTCGTGCGCGTGGGTGATGAAGATCCCGAGGAGGTCTTCCTTGCGCTCCTGGATGAAGCTCAGATCGGGGAACATCAGGTCGATGCCCGGCATCCCCTCTTCCCCGGCGAAGCCCATCCCGCAATCGACCATGATCCATTTGCGGCGCTTGGCCGGCCCGAAGCCGTAGAGTGCCGCATTCATGCCGATCTCGCCCACGCCGCCGAGCGGCACGAAGACGAGTTCGTCTTGCCCTGTCGTCATCTTGTGATCTCAAACCTCAAGCCGCCGTCGCGGCCGTTCCCAAATGCACCTCGCCCGCCGTCACGGTCCGTCGCGTCCCATCATCCGATCGGACGACGAGCCGCCCCGCCCCGTCGATCGTCTCGAAAATTCCGTGCACCCTCGATTCGCCGATGCGCACCGTGACGGGTGCGCCAAGACCAGCGGCTTGATCGAGCCAGCGTGTGCGGATGTCGGAAAAACCGTGGCCGCAGCGCCAGAGTCGCGCGGCGTCGACGATTCCATCCGTCAGATGGACGAACAGATCCTCGGCGCGCGTGTCGTGCCGCATCTGCCTGAGGCAGGTTGCCGGATAAGGCAAGCCCTCCGGCGCCGCAGCGACATTGACACCGAAGCCCATCACCACCGATCGGCGGCCTCCCGGACCGGTTTCGGTCTCCAGGAGAAGCCCGGCGATCTTGGCCCCCGGGGCCGGCTCGGAGCCGGAGGCCAGGACGTCGTTGGGCCATTTCAACGCGACCCCGTCGATCCCCGCCGCCCGGAAGGCCGACATCAGGGCGAGCCCCGCCACGAAACCGAGGGTCGGCACCTCCGCCGGGGCGACCTCGTCCACCGGCCAGAGCAGGCTCGCGGTCAGGTTGCCGGGGGACGAGGACCAGGCATTGCCGCGCCGCCCCCGCCCGGCGAGCTGCCGCACGGCGACGATCCAGAGCGGACCGGATTCGCCGGCCCGCGCCCGTTCGAGCGCCTCGGTGTTGGTGGACCCGAGCGTCTCGTGGATCGCGAGGCGGTGCCCCTGCTCCCGCGCCAGGGCACCCAGTCGGTAACCGTCCACCGCGTCTAGAACAGCGACTTGGCGGCGGCGTCCGCGGCGCTGCGCAGGGGGGCGGGCAGCAGCACGAACAGGATGACCAGAGCACTCGACAGCCCCAGCACGATGCGCAACCCCGGCGCCATCGTGTCGTAGGGTGCCAGCGGCTCATCGAAATACATCACCTTGACGAGACGCAGGTAGTAGAACGCGCCGACGACGCTGGTGACCACGCCGATGACCGCAAGCGAGATGAGGTTCGCCTGGATGGCGGCGGCGAACACGTAGTACTTGGCGAAGAAGCCGGCGAGCGGCGGGATGCCGGCGAGCGAGAACATCATCGCGGCCAGGCAGAAGGCCAGGACCGGGTGGGTGCGCGACAGGCCGGACAGATCGTCCAGCGTCTCGTACATCCGGCCGCCGCGGCGCAGGGACAGAAGCACCGCGAAGGCGCCCAGCGTCATGGCGAGGTAGATGATCATGTAGATCACCACGCCGCTGATGCCGGCCTGCGAGCCGGCGGCGAGGCCGACCAGGGCGTAGCCGATATTGCCGATGGACGAATAGGCCATCAGGCGCTTGATCGAGGTCTGGCCGATCGCCGCGAAGGATCCCAGGGCCATGGAGGCGATGGCGATGAACACGATGATCTGCTGCCAGATCGCCGTCACGTCCGGGAAGGCGCCGATGAAGATCCGCACGGTCATCGCCACCGCCGCCATCTTGGGCGCGGAGGCGAAGAAGGCGGTGACGGGAGTCGGCGAGCCCTCGTAGACGTCCGGCGTCCACATGTGGAACGGCACCGCCGACATCTTGAACGCCACGCCGGCGGCCACGAACACGATGCCAAGGGTGATGCCGAGATTGGCGTTGCCCTCGTTCAGCGCGGCGACGATGCCCGGGAAGGAGACGGTGCCGGTGAAGCCGTAGACCAGCGACGAACCGTAGAGCAGCATGCCCGACGAGAGCGCGCCGAGGACGAAGTATTTCAGCCCGGCCTCGGTGGAGCGCAGGTTGTCGCGATGGAACGCCGCGATGACGTAGGCGGACAGCGACTGGAGTTCGAGGCCCAGATAGGTGGCGATGAGATCGTTGGCCGAGGCCATCACCAGCATGCCGATGGTGCAGAGGATGATGAGGATCGGGAACTCGAACCGGTCGATCCGTTCGCGCTGGACGTAGTCGCGCGAGAGCAGGATGGTGGCCGCCGATCCGAGCAGGATCAGCACCTTCATCACCTTCGAGAAGCTGTCGACGATGAAGGACCCGTTCAGGGTCGTGATCTTGGCCCCCGACTGGGACATCACCACGAACAGCGCGAGCACGAGCAGCATCAGGGCGCCGACATTGACGCCCTCCGCCGAGCGCTCGCCCCGGAACGCACCGTAGAGGATGAGCACGAGGACGCCGACGCCGAGAATGAGCTCCGGCAGGACGGGTCCGAGCGTGGGCAGGACGGTCTGGGCGGCATTCATCGCAGGGGTGCCTTCAGCGCGCGACCGACGGCACGATGGCCGCGGTCTGCGTGTTCGAGAGCGCGGTGGTCATGCTCTGCATCAACGCCTCCGTGGAGGGGGCGAAGGTGTCGAGGATCGGCGCCGGATGGATGCCGTAATAGATCGTCAGGGCCACCAACGGGGCGATGATGATCTTCTCGCGGAGGTCGAGGTCGAGGATGCCCTGGAGGTTGGGCTTCTCGAGCTTGCCGTAGATGACACGGGCGTAGAGCCACAACGCGTAGCCGGCCGACAGGATGATGCCGAACACCGAGAAGAACGCCACGGTCGGGTTGGCGCGGAACGCCCCCATCATCGCCAGGAACTCGCCGACGAAGCCGGAGGTGCCGGGCAGGCCGACATTGGCCATGGTGAACACCATCATGGCCGCCGCGTAGAGCGGCATGCGCTTCACCAGACCGCCATAGGCGGCGATCTCGCGGGTGTGCATCCGGTCGTAGACCACGCCGACGCAGAGGAAGAGCGCCCCCGAGACGATGCCATGCGAGATCATCAGGAACAGGGCGCCCTGGATGCCCTGGGCGTTGAGGGTGAACAGGCCCAGCGTGACGAAGCCCATATGCGCCACCGAGGAATAGGCGATGAGCTTCTTGATGTCGGTCTGCATCAGGGCGATCAGCGAGGTGAAGATGATC
>JAKONB010000263.1 GCA_022702195.1 Beijerinckiaceae bacterium
CGACAATCAATATAAATATATAATATTAGATTATATGTTGATATACATAGAATAGTTCATAAGGTGTATGCTCGACGTGAGGCCGTTGAGCGGCAGCATAGGCGAACCCTATCTGAATCATCGATCCGAACATGATGAGAATGATTGAGGAAGGTTTCCCTTGACGGATGCACCGAACTCTCACACAAACGGTGAGACCGTCATCCTTAAGTCGTTGATTTAGCTTGCCGAAAACCGAAGGTCGGGAGTTCAATCCTCTCCACCGGCACCAGCCTTTCGCCTTTCAGCGCAAGACGTTGTGGTGCGGCGAGGACTTGGCGAGGGCCGGCGCTCATACGGCGGGGCCTGACGCAGATCGACGGGCACAGCCGGGTCCGCAGATCCGCGGCATCGCCCCAGCATCGCCGGGGGAAGGCAGCTGCCGCGAGGGTCGCAACGGCAAGGTCGGGGGTGATGGTCGCAACCCGGCCCTGCGCGGCAACCGCCGACGGATCCCGCTCGGCGACGCCAAGGCCCGGGACACGACATGCCGGCCGTGATCCGGCCCGCCATGCTCGGGGGGAGCGGGGCGGGCTCACGTGATGTCGACCAGCGCCGTCCGGAACCTCCGACCGTTGGCGACATAATGTTCCGCGGCCGCCCGGGTCATGGCCTCGATGTCGGTGTCGCGCGCCGACACCGCGCGGGCGGGAACGCCGACGATGAGGCTCCCGTCCGGATACGCCATGCCTTCCCGCACCAACGCGTTCGCCCCGACCAGACACCCCCGGCCGATCCGGGTCCCGTTGAGGATGGTCGCGCCCATGCCGATCAGGGTCTTGGACCCGATCGTGCAGCCATGGACGATGGCGCGATGGCCGACGGTGACGTCCTCACCGATCGTCAGCGGATAACCCGGATCGGCGTGCAGGACGGCACCGTCCTGGATGTTGGTGCGGTCTCCCACCGTGATCGGATCGCTGTCGCCCCGGATCACCGCCCCGAACCAGACGCTCACGTCGAGTCCCAGCCGGACGCGGCCGATCACGTGCGCGTCCGGCGCGATCCAGATGCGGTCCCGGTCGGCAAGCCACGGGGCCTCCTCGCCCAGCCGATAGAGAGCCATCGGCGCCTCCCGCTCAACCAGCGTCGTGCAGGGGGCCGTGGGGGGGCGGCGTTTGGGCGCGGGGCCGGTGCCGCGATCCGGCCGGATGCGGCGCGACGCGAATGGTGCCGTCGACGTCCCGGATGTCGCGACGGCCGCAGAAAGCCATGGTCATGTCCAGCTCCTTGCGGATGATGTCGAGGCACAAGGTGACGCCGCGCTCGCCCATCGCCCCGACCCCGTAGACGTAGGGCCGTCCGATGAAGACGCCCCTGGCACCCAGCGCCACCGCCTTGAGGACATCCTGGCCCGAGCGGATGCCGCCGTCCATGAAGACTTCGACCCGATGACCGACCTCGGCCACGATGCCCGGCAGGGCCGCGATCGAGGAGATCGCCCCGTCGAGCTGGCGCCCGCCATGGTTCGAGACGATGATCGCCTCCGCCCCCGTGTCGGCGGCCGACGCCGCATCCTCCGGGTCGAGGACGCCCTTGAGGATGAGCGGCCCCTTCCAGCGGTCCTGGATGCGGCGGATGTCGTCCCAGCTCAGCCGGGGGTCGAACTGCTCCGAGGTCCATGAGGCGATCGAGCGCGTGTCGCGCACGCCCTCGGCATGGCCCACGACGTTGCGCAGGCCGCGGCGCGAGGTCCTCAGCATCTCCAGGCACCAGCGGGGCTTGGTGAGGAGGTTGGCAATCGTTCCGAGCGTGGGTTTCGGGGGCGCCGAGAGGCCGTTGCGGAGGTCCTTGTGGCGCTGGCCCATGATCTGCAGATCGAGGGTCAGCACCAGGGCGGAGCAGCCCGCCGCCCGCGCCCGATCGATCAGCCGGTCGTTGAAGCCACGGTCGCGCAGGAAGTAGAGCTGGAACCAGAACGGATGGTCGCTCGCCTCGGCCACGTCCTCGATGGAGCAGATACTCATGGTCGAGAGCGTGAACGGCACGCCCGCCCGCGCGGCGGCCCGTGCCGCCAGGATCTCCCCGTCGGCGCGCTGCATGCCGACGATCCCGCAGGGGGCCAGCGCCACGGGCATCGACACCGCCTGGCCGATCATGGTCGAAGCGAGGGTGCGGTTCGACATGTCGACCGCCACCCGCTGGCGCAGCTTGATCGCCGAGAAATCGGCCGCGTTGGCGTGGTAGGTGGATTCCGTCCAGGAGCCGGAATCGGCGTAATCGTAGAACATGCGCGGCACGCGGGCCTTGGCGCGCAGGCGCAGATCCTCGACGGTGGTGACGATGCGGGGCATGGCGGGCTTTTCGCGGCTTCGGATCAGGGGACGAGGACGACCGCACCGGTGGTGCGGCGGGCCTCGAGGATACGGTGGCTCTCGCCCGCCTGCGCCAGGGGGAGCGTCAGGCCCGTCTCCGCGCGCAGGATTCCGGCCTCGACCAGCCCGAACAGCGCGCCCGCCATCCCGTCGAGGGCCGCGCGGGATCGCAGGTGATGGAACACGATCGGGCGCGCGAGGGTGTTCGACTTCGCCGCCAGCGCCGACGGGGGCAGCGGATCGACCGGCCCCGAGGCCTGCCCGTAATTGACGAGGATCCCGAGGGGGGCGAGGCAGGCGAGCGAGCCGAGGAAGGTGTCCCGGCCCACTGCATCGTAGGCCGCCGCCACCCCCTCCCCGCCGGTGATGGCGTGGACGCGGGCGACGAAATCCTCCTCGCGGTACAGGACGACGTGGTCCGCGCCCGCGCGCCGCGCGACCTCCGCCTTCTCGGGAGAGCCGACGGTGCCGATCACCCGGGCGCCGAGATGCCTGGCCCAGGCGCAGAGGAGCTGGCCGACCCCGCCGGCGGCGGCGTGAACCAGGATGGTCTCATCGGGCGCGACCACATGGACGCGCCGGACCAGCATGCAGGCGGTGAGGCCCTTGAGGAGGATCGAGGCCGCCCCCGCATCACTGAGACGGTCGGGCAACGCCACGGCGAGGCGGGCGGGCAGGCAGCGGGCCTCGGCATAGGCGCCGTAGCCCGCGCTGACGTACCCGACGCGCTGGCCGACCGCGAAGCCCGGGACGCCTTCGCCCAGATCCGTGATGACGCCGACCGCCTCGATCCCCGGCGTGCCGGGAAGCGGCAGGGTTTGGTAGAGGCCCGAGCGGACGTAGCAATCGTGGAAGTTCACACCGATGGCGGTCTGCCGGATGCGAATCTCGCCGGGTCCCGGCGCGCCGACCGCGACCTCCTCGAGACGCAGGGTCTCGGGGCCGCCCGTCTCACGCAGGACGATCGCCTGCGCTCGAATCCCTCCCATGGCGATGGAGCCAGGGGCGGCATGGGCGATGTCGGTCATGCTCGTTTCCTCCGGCTCGCGAGCGGGGCCTTCGTCGCACCGTGCGCCGGGCCTGCTTCCGTTGGCTGGTGTCCGACCGGGCCGCGATCCGGTCCGGGCTCAGGTCTTGGCGATGGCGCGCTCCACGAAGGCGATGACGCCCGCGACGTAAGTCTCGATCGGCGTGCCGCGCTTGCGGTACTTCGCCCGCTTCACGTACCAGTCCTGCAGCAGCGGCTTGATCAGGGCCGCCGTGAGATCGATGTCGGGGATCGTGAACACGCCCCGCGCGACGCCCCGGGCGAGGACATCGGCGAAGATCCGTTCCGTGGCGAGTTCGCTCTCGGTGGCGAGCGCCCGCGCCGGCGCCGGAAAGCCCTTCGCCTCCATGAAGGCGAAGACGAACCACGGCAGCATCGTCTCGGTGAGCCGGATATGCGTCTCGATGAGCCAGCGCAGATGCGCGATCGGATCGTCGTCGAGCCCCGCCGGCGCATCGCGCAGCACGGCCTCGACCGTCTCGGACACCTCCGTGAGGATCATCACGAGGAGAGTGTTCTTGTTGTCGAAGTACGAGTACAGGCCGCCCATGCTGAGGCCCGAGACCTTCGCGAGATCGCGCAGGCTCATCTCGTGGAAGCCCTGCCGGTTTGACAGCTTGAGCACCGCCTCGATGATCCGGGCGAGGTTGGCCGTGGCGAGGTGCGGCTTGCGCACGCTCACCCGGTCGCGATGGCGTTCCAGGATGCGCGCGCAGATCGCCTCGGTGGAGGTCGCGTTCCTCAGCGACGCCTCCGGCGGCGGCGCATCCCGACCATTCGGAACTTCGGACAGTCTCATCGGTCCATCGTCGCGCGGCGCTTTCCGCATCAGGAGGGCTTTGCCGAGCCATAGCCTGTTGCCTAGGGCGAATCCAGGCGTGAAAAAACGAGCGCTCACTCTGTTTTGTGGCGAAACGTCCGGAGAGGCCGGTCGGTGTGGGTTTCACCATCGCTCCCCGCTTGGACGCGCAGCGCCCGGCCCCGCGTGACAGGTCGGCCGCAACGCAGTGCAGTCAAGCGGTGTGCGACGCAACACGCTGCCGAAATCCGGCCGGCTTATATCCCCTTCATCGCAAGCGGGCGCCGATGCCGCGTCGATCGCGGTGGGCGCCCCAACACAGCCACGATGGAGTTTTCGAGAATGAGCATCCGCTCCCTCTCCGCCGCCGGTCTCGTCGCCGTCGGTCTCGCCGCATCCGCCGGTCCCGCCCTGGCGCAGGGAACCCGTACGGTCCACGTGATGGGCCTCTCGTTCGAGCAGCCCGACGATTCGGTCCGCCCCGCCACCCGCCGGGCGCCCCCGGATCGCGAGACCACGGGCTCGACGCGCAAGCGTTGAGCCGCGACCGATCCGGACGGCACTCTCCAGGGTGCCGCCCTTTCTTGGCCTGGAGCATCGTCCCGGAAATCGGATGCGGGACGATGCTCCAGGTTGTTGATTGTGCATCGTCTGTTTCCGAAAGCGGGAGGCCACCTTTCGGGACGATGCTCCAGGTTCCTGATTTTGCATCGTCTTTCTCCGAAAGCCGGCGGCCACCTTTCGGAACGATGCTCATGCGTCGGCGGTGCCGCCGCCCGCCCGCCAGGCGCGCTCGGCCTCGTCCCAGGCGGCCAGCGGCTGGAGGTCGGGCACCCAGGCGAGGCCGGT
>JAKONB010000328.1 GCA_022702195.1 Beijerinckiaceae bacterium
CGGCCTGGAGCAGCAATTCGGCGCGCGTGTCCCTCATCGTCGAGCGCCCTTCCCCCTTCTGTCCCACGACGTCGTGAGCGTTGCGCGTGGGACGACAATGCCGTTGACGGAACCAAAAATCTACCTACTAATTGGTAGTCAATCAGAACGGGAGGAGATCCGGCATGGCGGCCCAGGGTCGTGGTGCATTCGCCGAGGCGCGCGCTCTTTCCGTGAGCCGGCGCCAAGCGCTGTTCGGGGGCCTGTGCCTGTGCTGTCTGCCGACCTTGGGGCGCTCGGCGGAGGCATGCGGCCTGGACGAGGTCGGCCCCGGCATCTTCGTCCGGCGCGGCCCCGATGCGGAGGCCACGCCCGAGAACAATGACGCCATCGCCAATATCGGCTTCATCGTCGGCGACGATTCGGTTCTGGTGACGGAATCCGGTGGCAGCCTCGCGGACGGGCAATGGCTGCGCGGCGAGATCGCCAAGCGCACCACCAAGCCGGTCAGCCATGTGGTGCTCACCCACGTCCATCCCGACCATTGCTTCGGCGCGGCCGCCTTCGCGGCGGACAAGCCGGTCTTCATCGGCCACAACGCCCTGCGCCCGGCCCTCGATGCCCGGGGCGCGTATTATCGCGCCCGCCTCGTGGAGATCCTCGGCGCGGACAAGGCCGGCAGCGTCGTCTACCCAACCCTGGAGGTGAAGCCGGAGGGGGCCGAGATCGATCTCGGCGGCCGCAGACTCAGCTTCGCCGCGCACGGAGCCGCGCATACGAGCTGCGATCTCTCCATGCGGGACCTGAAGACCGGCATCCTGTTCCCCGCCGACCTGCTCTTCGTCACCCGTATCCCCTCCCTCGACGGCAGCCTTCTCGGCTGGCTGAAGGAGGCGGAGGCGCTGAAGGCGACGGGGGCGACCCAAGCGGTGCCGGGTCACGGCCCGACCCTGGTCGATCTCGCCCCCGCTTTGGCGGATCTGACCCGCTACCTCACCACCCTGCGCGACGAGACCCGCAAGGCACTCGGCAGCGACGTGCCGATCGAGAAGGCGGTGGCCACCATCGGCCGCTCGGAGCGGGACCGCTGGGTCCTGTTCGACACCTATCACGGTCGCAACATCACCCAGGCCTTCAAGGAACTGGAATGGGAATGACCGCGCGCCACATTGTTCGACCGAGGAGACACGCCATGAAGCCGTTCGCCGCCGCCCTCGCCCTGTCGCTCTCCCTGTCCGTCCCGGCCGCCGCCTGGCTCACCGGTCCCGCCCAGGCCGCCGGGGCCTCGGACACCGATGCCGAGCGCCTCGCCCGCTGGCAGGAGATCCGCACCTCGATCTTCGGCGACAAGGCCGTGGCCGAGACCGACAGCCTGATCAAGGTGGACGCGCCGGCCCGCGCCCTCGACGCCGCCCTGGTGCCGATCACCCTGACCATGCCGGAGAAGGACAGGATCGCCGCCATCCACCTGGTAATCGACGACAACCCGTCGCCCTACGCGGCGCACATCACCTTTGGGCCGGCCGCCGATCCGGCCGAGATCAAGCTGCGGGTGCGGGTGAACAACTACACCAACATCCATGCCGTCGCCGAGACCAAGGACGGCAAGCTGTTCGAGACCACCAAGTTCGTCAAAGCCTCGGGGGGCTGCTCGGCGCCGATGGGCATGAGCGACGAGGAGGCGATGAAGGGCATGGGCGACATGCGGATGAAATTCGCGGAAGCCGGGGCCGGCAAGGCCACCGAAGCGACCCTGATGATCCGCCACCCGAATTTCAGCGGCATGCAGATGAACCAGATCACCCGCGACTACACGCCGGCCCGCTACATTCAGAAGGTCGTGGTCGCGCAAGGGCCGCGCAACATCCTCACCCTCGACGGCGACATCTCCATCGCCTCGAACCCGGTGATCAACTTCGCCTTCCTGCCCGAGGGGAGCGCACCGGTGACGGTGACCGCCTCCGACAACCAGAGCGGCCGCTGGGAGCACAGCTTCCCGGTGCCGAGCCCGAGCAACTGAGGGACGCCGTCGGTCATGTTTCCCACCCGCCTTCTCGCCGCCGCCGCCGCCGGATTTCTGCTGGCCGCCGCCCCGGCCGATTCGCCCGTGAACGTCCCCGAGCCCGAGGGCTTCCACACCGGCCCGCAGCAGGGCTACACGCCGCCGACCCTCACGGGCGCCACCGTTCTCGCCATCGACGGTCTCGACCGTTTGGTGGCGGACTCCGCGCCCGTGCTGATCGACGTGGCCATGGCCGACCGGCGCCCCGCCGGCATGGCGGCGGACAAGCCCTGGCTGCCGGCGCATCGCTCGATCCCCCACGCGGTCTGGATGCCGGGGGCCGGCGCCGCCCCCCTCGACCCCGCCCACGAGGCCCTGTTCCTCCGGCGCGTCGCCGAGCTCACGGGGGGCGACAAGGCCAAGCCGATCGTCACCTTCTGCCATCCCGATTGCTGGGGCAGCTGGAACGCCGGCAAACGCCTCGTCCAGGCCGGCTATACCCGCGTGCACTGGTTCCCCACCGGCATCGAAGGTTGGCAGGAGAGTCACGAGACGGCAGTGCTGAAGCAGGATGCGGCCTGGGCCGCGCGGCCAGCCTCGGAGGCGCAACGCTAGGGCGTTTTTCGCCCAAGAGGGGTGCCGGTTCGGCGTGAGACAAGGCGATACGCAGCAAAGAGATCGCGCGTTCTCCGTGATCCTTGAATCACGGAGAACGCGCGTGAAGGATCCCGGGCCTGACGCGGGCGATGGAAGCACGTTCGGCCCGGCCCACGGGGGCCGAAAAGAATCTGCGATCACGGCCATCGTGCGCGCGTGAGCGCCATTGACACGGGTCGACTTGTGGCGGAAGAAAGGCACCGGAGGCGCCCCGAAGTCTAGGGAGGAAACGCCAACGGGATGAGGGAGATAGCGACGCCATCGCCATCTCCTCCCCGGCGTTCGCGGGTGCTCCGGCCGTCATCGACATCGCCGCCCTGATAGCCGCCCCGTCCTGTACGACGTGGGCGTGAAACCCCGTGGGTTTGGCGCGCGGCCCGCGCCCCGAGCGTGTATAGCGATCCCCTAGAAGCCGTTCTGGTTCGCGGTGTCGCTCGACACCGCGCCACGATTCAGAGCCGGGTGGAACCGATGTCGCAAGTTGTCCAGTCGCGCCGCATCCGCGCCGTCGATCTTGCCAAGCGCAAGGCGGAAGGCCGCAAGATCATCGCGCTCACCGCCTATCATGCCCATACGGCGAGCATCCTCGATCCCCATTGTGATTTCATCCTGGTGGGCGATTCGCTCGGCATGGTGATGCATGGCATGGAATCGACCCTGCCGGTGACGCTGGAGATGATGATCGTCCAGGCGCAGGCGGTGATGCGCGGGACCTCGCGCGCGCTGATCGTCGTCGACATGCCGTTCGGCTCCTACGAGGCGAGCCCCGAACAGGCCTTCCTGAACGCCGCCCGCGTGCTCAAGGAGACGGGGGCCGGGGCGATCAAGATGGAGGGCGGAGCGCGCTTTGCCGAGACCGTGGCCTTCCTGGTGCAGCGCGGGATTCCGGTGATGGGTCATATCGGCCTCACCCCCCAATCGGTGAACACCATGGGGGGCTTCAAGGTGCAGGGCCGCGAGGCGGATGGCGAGGAACGCCTGATGCGGGATGCCAAGGCCATCAGCGATGCCGGCGCCTTCGCCATCGTGATGGAGGGCATCGTCGAGCCGGTGGCCCGCGCCATCGCCCTGTCGTCCGAGATCGCCGCCGCCACCATCGGCATCGGCGCCACCTCCCTCTGCGACGGCCAGATCCTGGTCCTCGAGGACATGCTGGGCCTGAGCGACCGCGCGCCGAAATTCGTGAAGCGCTTCGGGTCGCTGCGCGCTCAGATCGAGGGCGCGGTCGAGGCCTATGCCGAGGAGGTCCGCGCCGGCCGTTTTCCGGCCGAAGAGCACACCTATCAGCCGCTGTGATGGATAGCGGTTCGACCCCCATCCGGGTCGCCAAGTGATAAGGTAGGAGACGAATCGCGTGCGCGCCCACACGCTCCAGCAATGTTGCCGGCGCGGGCGCTCACGGTTCATCAACCATTCGGGTTTCTGCTCTCACGGTAACCTTGAAAATTCAGGACCAAGAAGGAACGGAGTCATGAAGCGCACGATCGTCGGGCTGATTCTGGCCGCCACCCTCGCCGCCTCCACGGTGCCGGCCGCCCAGGCCCGCGACGGAATCGGAGCCGGCGGTGCCGCGGCCCTCGGCGTGCTCGGCGGCCTCGCCGTGGGCGGCGCCATCGCGTCCTCGCAGAACAACGGCTATTACCCGGGCCGCCCGGTCTATCGCGAGCCGCGCCCAGTCTATGTCGAGGAAGAGGTGTGCCACGTCGAACGCCGCGTCTTCGTCGATGCCTATGGCGACGAGCATTTCCGCCGCGTGCGCGTCTGCGAATAAGCGCGCTTCCGCGCGACGCTCCATACGAAGAAGCCGTTTCCGCCTGGGCGGAAACGGCTTTTTTCATGGGGCGTGCCTTGGAACGGGAAGGGTTGCCTCACCGTCCGGAGCGGCGGAAACCGAGCGAGCCGATTCCCGCCGCCTTCCTCCGCTCACCACTTGTAGCCGAGGCTGGCGATGATGCGGCGCTGGGTGCCGTAGAAGCACGCATTGACCGAGGAGCAGGACGCGACGAAGCGCTTGTCGCCCGCGTTCTGGACGTTCACCGCCGCCCGCCAGCCATCCCGCTCGTAATGCACCGCCGCGTCGAAGGTGACGTATTCGGGCACCGTCAGGGTGTTGGCGACGTCGGCGAAGGACCGCCCGACATAGTTCACGCCGCCGCCGAAGCCGAAGCCTTTGAAGTCGCCGGTCGGGATGGTGTAATCCGCCCAGAGCGAGGCGAAGGTCTCCGGAATGCCCACCGGCACCTTTCCGAGATCGAGGTTGGTACCCTCGATCGTGCGCAGGCCGTAGATCGTGTAGGAGGCCACCAGGTTGAGGCCCTCGGCGAGGTTGGCGACCGCGGAGGCCTCGAAGCCGCGCGAGCGCACCGAGCCGATCTGCAGGCTGGTGAAGATGTTGGCCGGGTTCGGCGTCAGCACGTTGGAGCGCACGAGGTCGAAGGCCGCCACCGTGAACAGGGTGTTCCATCCCAGGGGCTGGAACTTGGCGCCGACCTCGATCTGCTCGCCGCGATCGGACTTGAACGGCTGGTTGTTGGCATCCGCGCCGGCCGTGGGATTGAACGAGGTCCCGTAGGTCACGTAGGGCGCGAGGCCGTTGTCGAAATTGTAGATCAGCCCGAGTCGCCCGGTGAAGGCACTCTCATCCTGGTTGGTCGAGTTGGCGAGGACCCGCTTGTCCTGGATGGTGTTGGTCACGAAGTCCTGGCGGCCGCCGATCAGGAAGGTCAGGCGTTCGGTCAGCGCCACCTGGTCCTGGGCGTAGAGGCCGATCTGCTGCAATTGCTGATTCAGCACCCGGTAGGGCACCGGCATCGAGCTGAACTGCCCGTAGCGAGGCGACAGGATGTTGAGGGAGGGGACCGGGACGTTGGCCGGGAACGGCGTCGAGGCCTGGTTGTCTGACAGGCTGTAGCGCTTGTAATCGACGCCCATCAGCACCGTATGGCCGAAATAACCGTCGTTGAAGCGGGCCTCGGCCTGATTGTCGACGGCGAACAGACCGGCATGCGGCGTGGTGAGGAAGCCGTAGCGGGCGAGCTCGGTCTCGGCGGCATTGGCGTAACCGTTGCCGACATAGCGCGAGTCCCGCACTTCCGTGAACGAGTACCGGAAGTTCTGGCGCACCGTCCAGACATCGTCGACGTGATGCTCGAACTCGTAGCCGAGATTGGCCTGGTTGCGGGTGTAGCGATCCACCAGAGGGTCGCTGGCGTTGAGACGGCGATCGATGCGCAGGCCCGACGCGTTGGGGCGCACGGTGCCCGAATAGGGCAGGAACTGGCCGGCGCCGCCGGTCTCGTCGCGCTGGAAGCTCGTCAGCACCGTGAAGGTGGTGGCCCCGTCCGGCTTATAGGTGAAGCTCGGGGCGATGTAGTAGCGGTCCTCCGGTGCGAACCGGACCTGCGCGTCGCTGTTCTGCAGGCGCCCGGTGAGGCGGTAGAACCAATGCCCTGAATCGTCCGCCGGCCCGCCGAGATCGAAGGCGGCGTAGCGCTGGTTGAACGAACCGCCGCCGAGTTCGAGGTAGTGCAACGGCTCGGCGGTGGGGCGCTTCGAGACGATATTGATCAGGCCGCCCACGGGGCTGCCGCCGAACAGGGTCGCGGCGGGTCCGCGCAGCACCTCGATGCGCTCGGCGCCGAACGGATCGATGCGGAAATTGGCGAACGCGGTCTGGAACAGCTGGAGCCCGTCCCGGAACAGGCCGGTCTCGGTGGCCGAGAAGCCCCGGATCAGGAACCAGTCGAGGCGGGTGTCGGGACCGAACTGGTTGGCGTAGACGCCGGGCGTGTAGCGCAGGGCCTCGGCCACCGTCTGCGAACGCTGCGCCTCGATCTGCTGCGCGCCGATCACGCTGATCGATTGCGGCGTGCGGATGATCGGCGTGTCGGTCTTCGTCGCGGTGGCGCTGCGCGTCGCGACGTAGCCGTCGACCGGACCCCGCGCGGTCTCGGGTGCGCGGGCGCCCGGCGCGGCCACGACGCCACCGCTCCGGCCGGCGCCTTCGACGCTCAGGGTCTCGAGGGTGACACCGCTCTGTTGAGCGGCAGCCGCTCCCGTCAGGACCATGAGGGAGACCCCGGCCAGAGCCAGACGATGCAGCGAAGGTCGGTGTCCGGTCATGGTCCCTATCCCGGTGAAGCGCGCAGCACGACGGGCTCGCCCAACGGGCGAGGAGCGGCAGGCCTGCATTTTAGAATTAGAATAAACTACTGTAATACAACGTCTTTTGTCGTTCCGAGCTATCGAGGGCGGCCGACGTTGACAAGGGGCGGTTTCGCGTCTGTCGACCGGCGTGGCTTAGAGAACACATTTCTCGCCGTCGCCCCGAATGCATCGCGCGGGGGCGCCACAACCCTGAATATGAAGTGAGACGCCCCGCCTCCGCCCGAAAGAGCGGACATTCATCTGCAGGACGTCTTCCGAATGACGTTAGATCGACTCGACGGGCTGATCGACGAGCTTCAGAAGGATCTGCCGCAACCAGCGATGGGCCGGGTCGTCGTCGTAGGAGGCGTGCCACAGCATCGAGACGGCGATCTCCTCCAGCGCCACCGGGGCCGGGCTCACCGTCAGGCCGAGGGCGCCGGCGAAGAAGGTGGCGAGGCGCGCATGCATGGTGGTGATCACCGGCGCGCTGCGCACCAGGAACGGCACGGCGAGGAAGCGTGGCGTCGTGACCGCGAGATTGCGCTGCCGCCCGATCCTGGCCAGCGCATCGTCCACCACCCCGTGGGCGGTCTCCTTCAGGCTGGTGAGCACGTGGGGAAAGCGTAAGTAATCGTCCAGCGAGATCGGCGTCTCCACGTCCACCAGGGTGGCGTTGAACATGCAGAGATAGCTGTCGCGGTAGAGCAGCCGTCGCTTGTGATGCGTCTGCCCCTCGGTGAAGAAGCCGATGCCGAGATCCACCCGGTCGGCATCGAGTTCCTGCAGGATGCGGATGCGGTCGATGGAGCGCAGCAGCAGGCTGATGCCCGGCGCCTCCGCCCGCAGATGCGCCAGGAGGCGCGGGCCGATCAGCACCTCGGCACTGTCCGGCAGGCCGATGGTGAAGGTCCGCCTCACCGTGCGCGGGTCGAACTCGGCGTCGCGCCGCACCAGCGCCTGCACCTGACGCAGCAGCGTGCGCACCGGCTCGGCCAGCGCCAGGGCGCGCGGCGTCGGCCGCATCCCATCCGGCGCGCGGGTGAGCAGTTCGTCGGCGAACAGGGTGCGCAGCCGCGCGAGACTGCTGCTCATCGCCGATTGGCCGATGCCGATCCGGGCCGCCGCGCGAGTGACGCTGCGCTCGGCGAGCAGCGCGTCGAGGGCCACGAGCAGGTTCAGGTCGACGCGGGCGAGATCGATATGATCAATAGTCATTATCGATCCGTTCTGTTTGATCCATGCTGCACCGCACAGCATATTCGCTTCAGAAGCAAGGGCGCCACGCTCCTTGCCCCTGAGAAGAGATGCAGATCATGTCGTTTCGTAGCACCACCCTCGCCGCCGCCGCCATCCTCGCCGGCTTCGGCACCGCCCGCGCCGAGACCATCAAGCCCCTCGACGGCGGCAGCGTCAGCCTCGGCGACCTTGCGGGCGTCGCCTATTACACCGCCGAGCCCAAGGGCTACCGGGTGGTCGTCACCCTGGCCCGCACCGAGACCGCCCGGTCGGTCCGGTTCGAGACGGTCCTCGCCTCGGGCCAGAGCGTGACGCTCTCGAGCCCGCGCGAACTCGGCGCCGAGGCCGAGGCGGTAGAGATCACCCGTACCGGCGACACCGTCTCGGTGTCTCGCCCCAAGGCGGTCTCGTCGGTGACCCGGGAGGCGACCGCCCTCAATTGAGGCGGTACCGCGATGTCCGCGATCCCTCCCGGCCCTGTGGCCGGGAGGACGCCGACCCGGCAGCATCATCTTTTTTCGACAACCGGAGACCACCTTTCGGGACGATGCTCGGGTGATCGGGATTTGACCGGAAGCGCCGCCTTTTTCCGCTGGGCGCGACGGGGCGGTGCAGTCACAATGC
>JAKONB010000365.1 GCA_022702195.1 Beijerinckiaceae bacterium
TGGCGTAGGGGGCGAGGAGGTCGACCACCTTGATGCCGGTGACGAGGATCTGCGACTCGGTGGACTGCTCGGAATAGGCGGGCGCCGGCTGGTGGATGGCGCGCAGGGTGTCGGACTGGATCGGGCCAGCCTCGTCGATGGGCTCGCCGATGACGTTCATGATGCGGCCGAGGGTGTTGAAGCCGACCGGCACCTTGATGGCCTCGCCGGTATCAGTGACTTCCTGACCGCGCACGAGGCCCTCGGAGGTGTCCATGGCTATGCAGCGCACGGTGCTTTCGCCGAGCTGCATGGCGACTTCGAGAACGAGGCGGCTGCCGTTGTTCGTTGTCTCGAGGGCGTTCAGGATCTCCGGCAGATGGCCATCGAAGTGCACATCAACGACGGGTCCGATGACCTGGGTGATCTTGCCGACCTTGTTCGAGCCGGCGCCGGGGAGAGCGGTGTTCGCCATGTTACGGGTCCTTGAGAGATGTTACGGTCAGGGGGCCGGGGAGCGCTCAGAGCGCTTCGGCACCCGAGATGATCTCGATGAGTTCCTTGGTGATCATGGCCTGACGCGTACGGTTGTAGATCTGCGTCTGCTTCTTGATCATCTCGCCCGCGTTTCGCGTGGCGGAGTCCATGGCGCCGGTGCGGGCGCCTTGCTCGGAGGCTGCGTTCTCGAGGAGTGCACGGAACACTTGGACGGTGAGGTTGCGCGGCAGAAGCGTGTCGAGAATTGCCTCCTCGTTGGGCTCAAACTCGAGGGCGGCGTCTGAGGCGGTGGCACCCGTCGCTGGAAGCTCGGCCGGAATCATCTTCTGAGCGGTCGGCACCTGCGCGATCACCGAGCGGAAGCGGGAATAGAAGAGTGTGGCGACGTCAAACTCGCCAGCTTCGAAACGGGCGATGATCCCATCGGCGATCTCTGCGGCGAAATCGTAATCCACCGGCTTGTTGCCACGCAGGTCGCGGTTCTCAATGATCTCGTCGCGGAACTGGCGACGCATCAGATCGTAGCCCTTCTTGCCCACGGTGATGATCTTCACCGTCTTACCCTCGGCCGTCAGCTTGCGAATGTGCTCGCGCGCCAAGCGGACGATGGAGGAGTTGAAGCCACCGCACAGCCCGCGATCGGCGGTGCAAATGATCAGCAGATGCGTCTTCTCTGAACCCGTGCCCGACAGGAGCTTGGGACCTTGTACACCGCCAACGAGGTTCGCGGCGAGATTGCCCAGCACCTGAGACATCTTCTCGGCATAGGGACGCGCGCTCTCGGCCGCGATCTGGGCGCGCCGCAATTTGGCGGCGGCGACCATTTGCATCGCCTTCGTGATCTTCTGCGTGCCCTTCACCGAAGTGATGCGGTTCCGCAGATCCTTCAAACTCGCCATGGGGTGACTTCCAGATCCATCCGCTGCGGCTCAAGGCGAAGCGCCCGACTCAGGGCGCCTGCTCTCACTGAGATGCGGTCGCCCAAGGACGACCGCTTTCACTTCGGTCGAACGCCTTTCAAGCGATCGACTTGGCAACGCCCTCGACGACGCCCTTCAAGGTCTTGGCGCTGTCATCCGACAGATCCTTGGAGTCGCGGATTTTTGTGAGCAGATCGGCATGCTTCGTACGGAGGGTCGACAGCAGAGCGTCCTCGAAGGGACGCACCTTGTTGAGTGGCAGACTGTCGAGATACCCATTCACGCCAGCGTAGATCACCGCTACCTGCTCTTCCATCTTCAGCGGGGAGAACTGCGGCTGCTTCAGGAGTTCTGTGAGGCGCGAGCCGCGATTCAAGAGCTTCTGAGTCGAGGCGTCCAGATCGGAGCCGAACTGCGCGAAGGCAGCCATCTCGCGGTACTGGGCGAGCTCACCCTTGATCTTGCCGGCGACCTTCTTCATCGCCTTCGTCTGAGCCGAAGAACCAACGCGCGACACCGAGAGTCCGACGTTCACCGCCGGACGGATACCCTGGTAGAAAAGATCCGTCTCCAGGAAGATCTGACCGTCGGTGATCGAGATCACGTTGGTGGGGATGTAGGCCGATACGTCGTTGGCCTGGGTCTCGATGACCGGCAGGGCAGTCAGCGAGCCGTTGCCCGCCGCATCGCCCATTTTGGCGGCGCGCTCAAGCAGGCGGCTGTGGAGGTAGAACACATCGCCCGGGTAGGCTTCGCGGCCGGGGGGGCGGCGCAGGAGCAGTGACATCTGACGATAGGCGACGGCCTGCTTCGAGAGATCGTCGTACACGATCACGGCGTGCATGCCGTTGTCGCGGAAGTACTCGCCCATGGCGCAGCCGGCGAACGGAGCGATGAACTGCATCGGCGCGGCATCCGAAGCGGTGGCGGCGATGACAATGGAGTACTCAAGCGCACCATTGTCCTCGAGGGACTTGACAAACTGGGCGACGGTGGAACGCTTCTGGCCGATGGCGACGTAGACGCAGTAGAGCTTGGCGTTCTCGTCGGTGCCCGAATGGGCCGGCTTCTGATTAAGAATTGTGTCAAGCGCGATAGCGGTCTTGCCGGTCTGGCGATCGCCAATGATTAGCTCGCGCTGGCCGCGACCGACGGGAATGAGAGCATCGATGGCTTTGAGGCCAGTGGCCATCGGTTCGTGGACTGACTTGCGCGGGATGATGCCCGGCGCCTTCACGTCGACACGGCGACGCTCGGTGGTGGCGATGGGACCCTTGCCGTCGATCGGGTTACCGAGAGCATCGACGACGCGGCCGAGCAGCGCCTTGCCGACCGGCACGTCCACGATCGCGCCCGTGCGCTTGACGGTCTGACCTTCCTTGATGTCGCGATCCGACCCGAAGATCACGATGCCGACGTTGTCCTGCTCGAGGTTGAGAGCCATGCCGCGCACGCCCGACTCGAACTCGACCATTTCGCCGGCCTGGACGCTGTCGAGGCCGTAGGCGCGGGCAATACCGTCACCAACCGACAGGACCTGGCCCACCTCGGTAACTTCGGCTTCCTGGCCAAAATTCTTGATCTGATCCTTCAGGATCGCGGAGATCTCGGCGGCGCGGATGTCCATCGTCGGGCCTCTTGTCGTTGAGCGAAGAATGGGTGTCGGGAACGGGAGCGGTCGGACCGGGAGGGGCCGTTACCGAGCTTCCCGCATCGCAAGGCGAATTCCGTTGAGCTTGGTGCGCAGCGAGGCGTCGACCATGCGACTGCCGATTTTCACGACCAAGCCGCCGATGAGGCTGGGATCAATCCGCAAATCGAGATCGACCTCAGATCGGGCGACGTCGCGCAGCGACGCCTTGATCTCTTCAAGCACCGCATCGGAGGGGCGCTCGGCAACGCTCACTTCGGCCCGGACGAAGCCCTTCGAGACACGCACGAGGGCGCGGAAGGCACGGATCATCTCGGGCAGGACGAACAGGCGGCGATTGGCGGCTGCGAGACGGATGAAGTTGGCGCCAAGGCCGTCAATGCCCGCCCTGTCGAGCAGCGCACCGATTGCGGCCGCCTGCTCGTTGCCCGAAAAGACTGGGCTGCGCACAAGGCGCCGTAGATCGGCGCTCTCTTGCAGCATCGCGTCGAAACGATCGAGACCGGCGGCAACGCCGTCGATATCCCGCTCGTCGCGCGCCAGTTCGAACAAGGCCGATGCGTAGCGTGCCGCTACGCCTGCAACCGGAGAACCCGCCTCGGAACCGTTCTGCGCCACGCGCCGCTCTCTCTTCAATCCGGCCTTAGGGCTCCTGCCTGGTCGCACCTCAGTCGGTACGGGCATTGGAACCGTCAGGATTGGGAACGTGCCGGTCTGCGCAGGCTACGAAAACCTGCCCTTCCGGCGCGGCGAGGGCCTAGCATGCGTGTCCGGGGGGCGCAAGACGATGCAGGCGGCCGCCAAGTCTTGTGCAACGCAGCATCCGTAGATCGCATCTCGGTGCGGGGAAACGGTGGCAAAGGTGAGGCCGGCGACACAACCTAGCAGGCGATCTGATCGCAGCGACGGGTCGCGGCAATCATACGGGCGAGGGCCTTAGGCCCCGGATGACCGAGCAAGCCAGCATTACCTAAGACATAGGAGGGGGTGGCGGACAGCCCGAGATCAGCCGCCATTCGCATCTGGGTCTTGAGAGCCAGACGGACTTCGTCGCTGTCTGCGATGGCCTCGATCTCAACCGGCGGAACGCCGAGTTTCGCGGCAGCCTGAAGTGCCCCAATCCCGTCGATCTTCCCGGGCTTGGCCAGCACTGTCTGATAAAAACTCCAAGCCGCTGCAGAACCAAGCTTACGCTGAAGCGCGAGAGCGACCTTGGCGGCCTGAGCCGATTGGGGCGACAGGATCGGGTTGTTGATAAGCCCGATTCTCAGCGTTTCATCGCTGGCGGCCAGCGACGCCATATCGGCGGCCGCCTTCCGGCAGTAAGGGCAATTATAGTCGAAGAACTCGTATAGCGTTGTCTCGGCTTGGGCCGGCCCAACATAAGTTATTCCGCGCAGGGCCGGAATCTCGCCGACGATCTCGCCGGGCAGGCGTGAATTTGCGACCGGACGCCCGTCGTCGTTGTCGACCCGGAAGGCCTGGCCGTATCCCTGCGCCAGCGCGACGCTTCCAGAACCTACTGTTAAAGCCGCAGTGATCGCTAGGAAACGGCGACGATTGATATTCATAAGACGCTCTGCAAAGCGATGGGAAACGGGCCGGGTTCTAGGCTTTGTCCGAGCCGCAAGCCAGCGTCACAGCATCGCCCCCGGCCGATCGCCGACCGCCCAGGCGAGTGCCTGTTCGAGGCGATCGTTACCCCAGAACAGTTCCCCGTCATTCGTGAGGAAGGTAGGAGCTCCGAAGATACCTCGTGACCGCGCTTCCTCGCCGTTCACACGCAGGCGCCCCTTGTTGGTCTCGGAAGCAGCCTGCTTCAGGATGATCCTCCCATCCAAACCCAACGCGTTGAGGATGGCGACAATAGATTGCGGCTCCGCAATGGATTGACCCTGGGCGAACTCCGCCTCGTACACCGCCTTCGAGAATGGCACGAGCCAGTCGTGATCCATGCCATAAGTCGCTGCACGAGTGGCGCTGAGGCTGTTCTGAGGAAAAGGCGCGGGTCGTTTTACGGGAGGAAGTCCCACACGCGCGGCTTCGCGCTCGACGTCACGCCACATGTGGCGGCCCTTGGCAGGGAAAAGCTCGAATGGCGAGGTGTTCCAGCCCTGGGCGGCGAAAATCGGACCGACCAGAAAGGGACGCCACCGAACTTCGACCCCGGCGGTTGACGCCAGAGCCTCGATCCGCATTGCGGAGAGGTAGGAGTAGGTCGAGGCGAACTCATACCAGAACTCGAGGGTCGGCCGTCGCGGCATACGTCGAAACTCCGGTTTTCTGAGAGCGTACGAGTTTCGCGTGTCGGTAGAGCCGCCGCAAGGCCGACCGATCACGCATCCATGCAGGAGCGAACGCGCCTGCGGCACAGCGGTTGCAACAATCGCCGCTCCGCTGATAAGCCGCGATCAGCCCCGTCCCAACGCAAGCGAGACCGATGTCCGACGCGACCCCCAAGCCCGTGAATAAGGTCGTCCTCGCCTATTCCGGCGGCCTCGACACATCAATCATCCTTAAGTGGCTGCAAACTACCTATGGTTGCGAAGTCATCACCTTCACGGCAGATTTGGGCCAAGGTGAGGAGCTGGAGCCGGCACGTAGGAAGGCGGAACTGCTCGGCATCAAGCCGGAGAACATTTTTATCGAGGATCTGCGCGAGGAATTCGTTCGTGACTACGTCTTCCCCATGTTTCGCGCCAACGCGGTCTATGAGGGCGTTTACCTCCTCGGCACCTC
>JAKONB010000380.1 GCA_022702195.1 Beijerinckiaceae bacterium
CAGCCGGCATCGTAGGCGGTGAGCTCGTCGCCCTGGCGCCCGGCCTTCAGCGCGGCGGCGATGGCGTCGGCCGCCTGCATCCCGGAGTGAACCGCGTTGTGCGAGCCCTTGATGCGGGGCACGTTCACGAAGCCGGCGGAGTCGCCCACGAGGCAACCGCCGGGGAAGACCAGCCGGGGAACCGATTGCCAGCCGCCTTCCATGATGGCGCGCGCGCCATAGCCGATGCGCTTCGCCCCCTCGAAAGTCTCGCGGATCATCGGGTGGGTCTTGAAGCGCTGGAACTCCTCGAACGGCGACAGGGTCGGGTTCTCGTAGTTCAGGTGCGTGACAAAGCCCACCGAGAGCAGGTGGTCGTCGAAATGGTAGAGCCATGAGCCGCCGCCGGCCTTGTTCGGCAGGGGCCAGCCCATGGTGTGGCGCACCAGGCCGGGCTCGAATGTAGCAGGGCTGAGCTGCCACAGCTCCTTGACGCCCAGACCGTATTTCTGGTGGTCGCTGTCAGCGTTGAGCTTGAAGCGGTCGATCAGCGTCTTGGTGAGCGAGCCCCGCGCGCCCTCGCCGAACACAATGTACTTGCCACGCAGCTCCATGCCGCGGGTGTAATCCTCACGCGGCTCGCCGGACTTGCCGATGCCGAGATCGCCGGTGGCGACACCCACCACGGCGCCGCCCACGTCGTACAGCACCTCGGAAGCAGGGAAGCCCGGATAGATCTCGACGCCGAGGGCCTCGGCCCGGGCACCGAGATACTTGGTCACGTTCGAGAGGGAGCCGACGAAATTGCCGTGGTTCGACATGAATTTCGGGAAGAACACGTTCGGCATGGTGACGCCGCTGTTCTTGGTGAGGAACAGGAACTCGTCGCGCTCCACCGCCGTCTTGAGGGGGCGGTCGTCGTCGCCGCGCCAGTCCGGCAGCAGCTGGTCGAGACCCGCCGGATCGATGACTGCGCCGGACAGGATGTGAGCACCGACCTCGGAGCCCTTCTCCACGACCACGATGCTGAGATCGGCGGCGATCTGCTTGAGACGGATGGCGGTGGCGAGCCCGGCCGGCCCCGCGCCCACGATCACCACGTCGAAATCCATCCCCTCGCGTTCGGGAAGCGCCATGCTCTCGTCCTCCTGTCACGCGCCGGCACTTCCGGCCGACTTGCGCGATCCATTGCTTCGAATCACTCTCAACCCATTCCAAGATAGGAACGCAAGCGGCCAAGCTGAGGAAAAGTCCGTGAGGTGAAGCGTCGCGCGCCGGGAATTCTGGGGACGATGGCGGAACCGGTTGTCCCGCCGGACGGAAAGCGCCACATCCCTCCTCATGAACGCCAATGCCGATCGGCAACGCGACCTGATCGCCGCCCTCGATTTCCACCTGGAAGCCGGGGTCGACCTGATGCTCGACGAGCATCCGCACGACCGCTTCAACGAGGTCGAGGCGCCCCGAATGGATGCCCGCCCGCCCGAGGTGGAATCGCGCCCCGAGCCGAAGCCAGCCCTGCGCCCGGAACCGCCTCCGCGCGCCTCGTCCGCCCAGCCGCCGGCCGGGACTTACGGGCAATCGGCCGCCGCCCGGCCAGGGGAGGCGGCCGGCGATGCGCGCGCGCGCGCCAAGGATGTGGGCTCGCTGGAGGAACTCGAAGCGCTGCTCGCCGGGTTCGACGGCTGCCCGCTCAAGTTCACGGCGAAGAACCTAGTCTTCGCCGACGGCAATCCCGCCGCCAAGCTGATGTTCATCGGCGAGGCGCCCGGCGCCGACGAGGACCGGGTGGGCAAACCGTTCATGGGCCGCTCCGGCAAGCTGCTCGACCGGATGATGGCGGCGGTGGGCCTCGACCGGACCAGCGCCTACGTCACCAACATCGTGCCCTGGCGGCCACCGGGGAACCGGAACCCGACCCCGCAGGAAATCTCGATCTGCAAGCCGTTCATCGAGCGGCAGATCGAGCTGGCCGATCCCGACCTCATCGTCTGCCTCGGCAGCCCGGCCACGCAGGCGATCACCGGCACGAAGGATGGCATTCTCAAGACCCGCGGCCGCTTCTATCCGTATCAGGTCGCGGATCGCGAGATCCGCGTGCTGGCGACTCTGCATCCAGCCTATCTGCTGCGCCAGCCGCTCCAGAAGCGGCTCGCTTGGCGGGACTTCAGAACCCTGCGCGCCGCCCTCGACGGCAAGGCGTGAGCCCATTAGGCAGGCTCTTAAGCGGAACCGTATCTCGCGCGTGGAGATTACTACGGGCGATGGGCGTCGGGGCTGCATTCCGGAACGGGTGGTAACGAGCAGATGCGCTGGGAAGATTTCCGCAGTTCGGACAACGTCGAGGACCGGCGCGGCGAGGGCGGCGGCGGCGGTGGCTTCGGCTTTCCGGGTGGCGGCGCCGGCGGCCTCGGCATCGGCACCATCGTGGTCCTGTGCATCATCGGCTGGGTGACGGGGATCAATCCGGCGATCCTGATCGGCGGCGCCCAGCAGATGTCGGGTGGACGCCCGACCCAGGAGCAGGCCGACCCGCAAACCCAGGCCAAGCGCAAGACCAAGCCCACCGACGAGAGCGGTCGGTTCGCTGCCGCCATCCTGGGCAACACCGAGGATGTGTGGAAGGAGATCCTGCCGAACCAGACCGGACGCCAATATCGGCCGACCGCGATGGTGCTCTATACCGGCGGCACGCGCAGCGGCTGCGGCTCCGCCCAGGCCGCGATGGGACCGTTCTACTGTCCCCTCGACAAAAAGGTCTATCTCGACACCTCCTTCTTCAAGGAGATGGAACAGAAGTTCGGCGTGAAGGGCGATTTTGCTTACGCGTACGTCATCGCCCACGAGGTCGGGCACCACGTGCAGGACGAGCTTGGCATCCTCGGCAAGGTCCAAGGCCGGCAGCAGAACGCGTCGAGCAAGGTCGAATCGAACCAGCTCTCCGTGCGCATCGAGCTAATGGCCGACTGCCTCGCGGGCGTCTGGGCGAAGAACTCCAACGACAAATACAGCGCGCTGGAGCCCGGCGACATCGAGGAGGCAATGAATGCCGCCAGCGCCATCGGCGACGACAAGCTCCAGAAGCAGTCCCAAGGCTACGCCGTGCCGGATTCGTTCACCCACGGCTCGTCGGCGCAACGCCAACGCTGGTTCATGACGGGCTATCGCAGCGGGCAGACCAAGTCCTGCGACACGTTCCGCCCCGCGAACAATTGAAGCTCTCGCTGTCGAAGGCGGCGGGTTTGCCGTATCGTCGGTGGCGGACGGCAGCCCCGTCCCGGTCGAAGGCAACGCATCCATGGTCGCATCCGACAAGACCCGCAGCTTCATCCCGCTCGCCATCGCGGTGCTGACCGTCTCCGACACCCGCACCCTCGCGGAGGATCGTTCCGGCGACACCCTGAGCGAGCGCCTGCAATCCGCCGGCCATACCCTGGCGGCCCGCGCCATCGTCCCCGACGAGGTGGAGGCGATCCGGGGACAGGTGGAATCCTGGTCGCGGGATCCCGCCGTCGATGTGGTGATCAGCACGGGCGGCACCGGCTTCACCGGGCGCGACGTGACGCCTGAGGCGATCGAGCCCCTGTTCGAGAAGCGGATGGACGGCTTCTCGGCGGTGTTCCACCGCATTTCCTACGACAAGATCGGCACCTCGACCCTGCAATCGCGGGCCACCGCCGGGGTCGTCAACGCCACCTACGTGTTCGTGCTGCCGGGATCGCCCGGCGCCTGCCGCGACGCCTGGGACGGCATCCTGGCGGCGCAGCTCGATTACCGGCACCGCCCCTGCAACTTCGTCGAGATCATGCCGCGGCTCGACGAGCATCTGCAGCGCGGGGCTTCCATTCCGGTCTGATGCTCAAGCGCGTTCGAGGCGGGCGGAGAGCTTGCGGACCTTCAGGCGGCCCGCGAAGGTCGGCCCGGCCAGCAGGCGTTCGCGCCGCACCAGGTCGCCGGCCCGGGGGGCATTCACACCAATGACGCTCTCGCCCCGCGCCACGATCCGCGCGGGCAATCCCGCATGCGGCCGGCGCAGGCGGCCCAGCGCCAGATCCGGCCGGCACGTGCCGATGAAACGGTCGAGGATGCGGATCCAGCCCTCGGCCGGCACGTCCCCGGCCTCCAGGCACAGGAGCCATTCGCGCCGCGCTGCCCTCGCCCCCGCAGACCAGGGACTCGCGCCGCGTGCGCGTACCACCAACGTCGCCCCCGTGGCCTCGGCCACCGTGTCGAGGGCCGCGTGATGGGTGGGCGCGATGATGACGGCATCGCCGACGAGGCCTGCGGCCACGCCTGCCACCAGGGCACCGAGTGTGTCGGCGAGCCGGTCGACCGCCTCGGGGTCCGTCGGCCTCGCCACGTGAATCAGAGCGGAGATCATGCGCGCGCATACCGTATTTTGACGGTCCGCAAAGACGCCGATCCGCAACGATCCCGCACAAGTCCACGCAACGTCGCAACCGCACGGGGATTTGCCTCAAATATACGCACGCCCACGGCATGTGTTCATGATACGTTCCTGCAACGCGCGTTTCAAACGGCGCGCCGATGCGGGACATGGAATGGCCGAGGCGCGCCCACGACGCAAACGCCGCGAATCCGGTCCCGCAGCGACGGATGCTCGCCTGGCGGCCCAGGCGGTGGTGGCGCAGGATCGCCGCGGCCGGGGCGCCACCGCCAATCCCGACGGCCGCTTCGAGGCGACCCGGCGGGAGAATTTCGACGACGGTTGGGAGGCCGAGGCCGAACCGGATCACCGGCGCACCGAGGTGACGGCGGAGCGGGCACGCACCCTCATCACCCGCAACGCCTCCCCGGACATTTCCTTCGACCGGTCGATCAACCCCTATCGCGGCTGCGAGCACGGCTGCATCTACTGCTTCGCC
>JAKONB010000381.1 GCA_022702195.1 Beijerinckiaceae bacterium
GGCTACGACCACATCACCTCGGGCATCGGCGCGGCGATGATCGGCTGGTTCGGCTGCGCCATGCTCTGCTACGTCACTCCGAAGGAGCATCTCGGCCTGCCCAACCGCGACGATGTGAAGACCGGCGTCATCACCTACAAGATCGCCGCCCACGCCGCCGACCTCGCCAAGGGGCACCCGGCGGCGCAGCTGCGCGACGACGCGCTCTCCCGCGCCCGGTTCGACTTCCGGTGGGAGGACCAATTCAACCTCTCGCTGGATCCCGACACGGCGCGCGCCTACCACGACGAGACCCTGCCCAAGGACGCCCACAAGGTCGCGCATTTCTGCTCGATGTGCGGCCCGAAATTCTGCTCGATGAAGATCACGCAGGATCTGCGCGCCGAGGTGCTGGCCATGGAAGCGGCCGGTCAGGTGCTCGGCGAGGCGGCCCCCCTCAGCCAGGCCGAGCGCGAGGCCGGCATGGCGGCCAAATCCGCCGAGTTCCAGGCCGAGGGCGGCAAGCTCTACGTCGACGCGGCGGAGTAACGCCGGACGCCGCCCGGGCCGGTCTATCGGATCGGCCCGGGACAACCGTCAAGGTACGGGAGCGCCATCGGTGCCGTGAAATCGAGTGCGTCGTTGCTTCCGACACGGTAGCCGTCATGGAGCGCACTGAGCATAAGATCAGCAACGCCGTCGAAGTCTGGAGGCATCCCAAGATCGATCTCGCGCGTGAAGTTGCCGTCAAGCCGTTCGAGGGTAAACCCTAGGCTCTGAAGGGCCAAGGTGGCGTCAGAGGTCGGCGCATCCATCAAGTCGCCGATGATACCATAAAGACCGGACGCCGCCTCGCAGAGCATCTTGGTGTCGTCGTCGAAGAAGATGCATTGGACGTAATTGCCCGGTGCCCCGAACGGGGCTGCAACGAGGAACCGATCCTTCGAAGTGGATCGCGGTCCGCGCAGGTGAATGCTGCGCAGTCGCTCCACGAGGGCGCAACGGTTTTTTTCGATGAAGACCGCGCGGTCTGGATCCGCCGAGACCGTGCTCGGAACCGTGGCGATCAGGAGCAGCTTGGCCCCGATTTGCCAGCGTCGAGACCGCATCGGTCCGCTAATGACTCCGTGCATCCAGGCCTCCGAATCCGCACCGTCGGTTGCCCCATCTCTTGCCATCCCTGATTGAAAAACTGTGTCCGGCCGCCCCACTCAGGCGAACAGCCCGTGCACGAACCAGCGCACCGGCGTCTGCGGCGAGAAGAGTCCCTCGCGGTAGACCCAGAGGCGGCGCCCCATCTCATCCTCGACCACGTAATAATCGCGGGGCGGCGCAGGCGCGCGCCACCATTCGTCGGCGATCCGCTCAGGCCCCTCGGCATGGGCGATCCGATGCACTTGGCGGCGCCAGCGGAAGCGCTGCGGCGGCCCGTCCGGGACGAGGGCGATCACATCCTCCGCCGCCTCCCCCCGGCCCAGCAGCACCAGGGGGCGCGGGGGCGGGCGACCGATCGTGGAGGATTGCTGGCGTGCGAGGGCGTTCGCGCCCGTCTTGGACTGCATCGTCGCCAACGGTCCGAGAGGGATCTTCCGGTCTTCTTCCGCGCAAGGCGTTGGCAGAGGACCCGCGACCGGCCCCCTCTCCTTCCGGGAGAGGGGGCCGGTCGCGGGTGTCCGAAGCGACGGGATCACCTCGTCGAGGGGGGATGTACTGTCTGCAAGTCCTCTCCCGGTCTTGAAGGCGGGCGTGTCGTGAGCACGCCGGCCGTCCGAGATCGTCGGTTTCTCCGTATCGGCCTTGGGGGGGAACAGGAAAACCCAGCCCGTTCCGTCCCCGGCCTTCCAGGGCCTCGCGGTCTCGGCGCGCTCCGGAATGTGGCGCGCCACGGGGTGGAGGCGGACGGGGCTCGGGCCGATCCGCTGGCGCAGGGCGTCGACGAGGTGGCCCGTCTCCGCCGCGTCCGGTCCTCCCGCGACCAGGGGGATCTGGCTCGCCCGCATGGGTCCTGTCGCCGCCACGTCGAGGCGCACGGTCTCGAAGCCGAAGCCGGCATCGAGGGCGGGGCCGAGGCGGTCGAGGCGCAGGTCGAGCAGGCGCCCGACCTGATGCGCGCAGCGGGTCGGCACGCTCAGGCTGAGACCGATGCTGCGCACCTGCCCGTCGATGCGGAACAGGGTCAGGTCCAGCCGGCGCGCGCCGAGCCCGGCCGCCTCCAGCCGGGGCGTGAGGCTCTCCATCAGGCGGGTGGCGGTGGCGACGATGGTCTCCTGGCGGGCGATCGGATCGAGGAACCCGCGCAGGGCGAAGTAGGCGTGGGGCTCTTCCAGGGCGACCAGGGGCTCGGGGCGCCGGCCGAGGGCCTGATCGAGGCGCAACAGCAGGTTCTCCCCGAAGCGCCGGGCCAGGGGGGCACGGGGCGCCCCGGCCAGATCGCCGATCCGGCGCAGGCCGAGGCGCCGCAGGGACTCCGCCTGGCCCGGCGCAAGCCGCAGGGCGGCGACGTCGAGGCCCTGCAGGGCCTGCGCCTCCGCCCCCGGCGCGACGCCCCCGCCCCGGCCGTGGCGAGACAGCGCGAAGGCGCAGCCCGGTGTATTGGCGACCGCGACACGGGCGGCCAAGCCGTTGGCCGCCAGGCGTCGGGCGAGATCGGCCAGCAGGGCGGACTCATTCCCGAACAGGTGACTCGCGCCCGCAATGTCGAGGAAGAACCCGTCGCGCCCCTCCTCCGCGCCGAAGGCGGCCACAGTCGGGGTATAGCGCTTGGCCCAGAGGCAGAGCCGATCCAGGGCCGCCGCGTCGGCTGGCGGATCGGCGGGATAGACGCGGATCGGCACGTTGATGCGGGCACGGGCGCGGGCCAGCGGCTCGCCAGGCCTCAGGCCGAGCGCCCAGGCGGCCTCGTCCGCCGCCACGATCCGCAGGCCGTTGGCCTCCATGGCGGCCACCACCATGGGGCCGTCCGAGGCCTCACCCGGCCCGGCGATCCCGGCCCGTCTCAGCCGCGTGACCGGCCAATGCTCCAGCCAGACCGAAACGATGCGCGGCATGATCCCACTCCAGAAGCCAATGTCCGGTCCGGCCGTTGCGGCTCCGGTCGAGGTCCACCTGCCAGCACGGACGCTCGATGCAGCCGAAGCGGTCGCGCAGGGCCTTGCCGGCGGCGACCCGCCAGCGGGTGACCGCCACGTTGGGGCTCTCGGCCCCGGCCGGGCGCAGGACGAGCAGGAGCCGGTCGGTCTCCCCCGCTGCGAGGTGCAGCCGCCGGCTCTGGCCCAGGGGCAGGCCGGCATCGACGAGGCCGGCCACCGCCGCGAGCCCCCGCGCCCGCAGGCCCTCCTCCATCGCCCGATAGACGTCGCGGTCGCCCTCGACTTCGAGCAGCAGCACCCGCCCCGGATCGAGGCCCAGGCCGGCCAGGCCGTGGCCATAGGGCAAGGGGTGCCCGCGCGCCGTCACGACGAGCACCTCGCCCTGAATGCGTGCGAGGTGACGGGCGATCAGGGCGAGGGCAAAGCCCAGGGCCGCCGGCTCGTCGCCAGCCGCCGCCGGGGCGATCTCGTGCAAGTGCCCGAGGGTGAGGCCGCCCTGGGCGAGGCGGGTATCGATGTCGTGGATGCCGAACGGCACGGTCCCGCGCGCGCCGCGCAACCCGGATCGATCGGATACGAGAGCGCGCAGGGCCGCAAGGGTCTCGGTGGCGGGCGGCGGAGTTTCCGGATCGCCGTTTTTCGTGTTCTGAGTCATGACATGCGTTCCATCCGGTCGAGGATTAAGAACAAAACAGGAACAAGCTCAACCGGTTTCCGGGAGGGTAAAAATCTTCACGCCGCATCAAGCTCTTGGCCTGTGGATGAGTGGGGACGAGGCGTATCGGCGCGCCGGTCCGATCAGGCTTGACCCTGTGGAGGGGTCAGGGCAGCAGAGTCGCCGGCCGCGCAACAGACGCGGGATCAGCCGGGAGACGTCCATGCATCGCGATCGCGCCGCCCTCGCCCTCGTCCTCGCGGGCCTGCTGGCCACCCCGGCCGCTGCCCAGCAGCCGGCCCCCCAGGGCAGGCCGTCCGGCCCGGCGCAGCCCCGCCGGCCCCAGACTGCGGTGCAGCCGATCCAGATCTACGACGCGCGCTTCGAGAACGGCGACCTGCGCATCTCCGGCAGCGTGCGCAAGGGCGGCACCGTGGTGGTCCTGGACGAGGACATCTCGGTGATGGCCGACAGCCGCGGCCGCTTCGTCTTCCGCCTGCCCTACGTGCCGACCAATTGCCTCGCGACGCTCAAGGCGGGCGAGGACGAGCGCGAGGTGGCCGTCGCCAATTGCGGCCCGGCCGGCCAGCCGGGACCGAAGGGCGAGACCGGCGCCCCAGGCGAGGCGGGCGCCAAGGGGGAGACCGGCCCCACAGGAGAGACGGGTCCCCAGGGCGTCGCCGGTCTGCCGGGTCCCCGGGGTGCGGCCGGTCCCGAAGGACCGAAGGGCGAGGCCGGAGCCAAGGGGGAGCCGGGTCCGAAGGGGGAGCAAGGTCCGAAGGGCGAACCCGGCAAGGCCGGGGAGCGCGGGCCGGCGGGCGCACGGGGTGAGACGGGGGCTGCTGCCACCGCCACGCCCGCCCCGTTCCGGACCGTGCGGATCGACACCTGTCCGGCGAGCGGCTGCGAGATGACGTGCGAGGCCACGGAGGTGCTGATCTCGGCCTATTGCCTGAAGGGCGGCACGCCGGTGATGAATCCCGGGGCCGGCACGGCCGTCACCGTTTCCTGCCCGAGCGAGAGCCAGGGCTTGGTCGGTATTTGCGGCCGTCCCTGATCGGTACGGTCTCGGCTTCGACGATCGCGCGAAGAATCATCGCCGAAACGGGAGGGCGGGTGTAAGGACGCGCGCTCGACTGCCCTCCCATCTCGGCCCCGCATGACTTCCCCCTCCCGTCCCACCCCGTTCCCAGAGCCCGCGCGTCATGAGCCCGCGAGGGACGCCCGATGAGCAACGGCATCTGGGGCAAGCTCGGGGGGGCCGGCCTCGGCCTGGCCATCGGCGGCCCGCTCGGCGGCCTCGTGGGCGGCATGGCCGGCCATTTCCTGGTGGACCGCGAGGGAGCCCTGTTCGGCGCCACCCCGCGTGACGTGGTGTTCACCACCGGCCTCGTGGCCCTGGCGGCCAAGATGGCCAAGTCCGACGGGGTGGTGACCCCGGCCGAGGTCGAGGCCTTCGCCCAGGTGATCCAGGTGGGCGCGCGCGAACGGCCGGGCGTGCAGCGTCTGTTCGACCTCGCCAAGGGCACGGCCAACGGCTTCGAGGCCTATGCGCGGCAATTGGCCAACACCTTCCACGACGAGCCCGCCCTTCTCGAGGACGTGCTCGACGGGCTGTTCCACATCGCCAAGGCCGACGGCGCGATCCACGAGGCGGAGGAGCGCTACCTGCGCGCGGTGGCAACGACCTTCGGCTTCGATGAAGCGGCCTTCCGCCGGATCGCCGCGCGGCACATCCGGCTCTCGGACGATCCCTACCTCGTGCTCGGCCTCGATCACGCCCTCTCGGACGCGGACCTGAAAGCTGGCCACCGGGCGCTGGTGCTGGAGAACCACCCCGACCGGGCCATCGCCCGGGGCCTCCCGGCCGAGGCCGTCACCATCGCCACCCGGCGGCTGGCGGCGATCAACGCCGCCTACGACCGGATCGCCGCCGAGCGCGGCCTGCGCTGACGCATCGATCCGAACTCCGGT